>JAQZAZ010000146.1 GCA_029239355.1 Sphingobacterium sp. | reverse complement strand
AATTGATGCGGGCTGATTTGTGTTTTTGGGGCGAATGGGTTAATCCCTTTGTGATCATCTGAATACACCTAAAAAAACGACCAGCTTCGCATTTTCATGCCGTCAGTCGATTTTTTTGCTTAGTTGACTCTATCGTTTTTCGAATGATAATATATCATTTCAATCGGTCGGGTATGGTTTTATCAATGAATTTATTATTAATCAAAAAAAATATTATTGATCATTTGCGCTTTACCCTGTATAATCCATTAATATACTAATCACATTAAATTAGTGTGAATTTAAAAGCGATGTTTGGGAGAAGCGCATGAAAATAACTATTTTAGGTGCCGGTAATTCTGGGTTTGCAGCAGCCATCTACTTTCTGAAATGTGGGCATGAGGTCCTTGTTTATACGAGAAATAAGCATAAAGAAGAATCGGTCAAGGCAAATCCGATTCAGGTTTCCAATTATATTGAGGGATCGTTTACGGTAGCCATAACCTCTGACCTTCAAGAAGCTCTTCAGTTTGGCGAGTTACTCATTGTGGCTACGCTAGCGAATGCACATCGATCAATATTTAGGGCGATTCGCGGGAAGCTCAATGAAGGTCAGAAACTTCTCATCTTAAATAGTAATTGGGGTGCGTATGAGGCTGCCGGTATTTTAAAAGAAGAAATCGATCAGAAGAAACTTATCGTTGGGGAAACGTCTTCTCAACCCTTCTTGGCAACTTTATCCGGATACAATCAACTGGAAATCAAAGCCATTAAAATGGAAATTTCTTTGGCGGGTCTTACTGAAGCGCAGACACAGATTCTGCAAAGTGATTTAGCACCTTATTTTGACAGAGTGCTGCCACTTGAAGATGTGATTGCAACGACGTTAAGTTCGGCCAATCCGATTATTCATGTTCCGTTGAGTTTGTTTCATATCACGCGCATTGAAAATGCGGAGGATTATTTATTTCTTGGGCAATCATCACCGCGCGCCTTACATTTTGTTGAACAAATTGATAAAGAACGCATCAAGATAGGACAAGCTTTACATATTTATTGTCGCCCAATTCTTGAAGAGATTAATAGTTTTTGGACAGACAAATACGACAGTTTATTTGACGTCTTCCACAATAATCGAATGTATTGTGAAAATCTGGGGCCGAAATCGTTAACTCATCGGTTTCTCACAGAAGATCTTCCATTCGGCATTATTCCGATTAATTCACTTGGCAAACTATTACATGTTGATACGCCATATTCTCAAGCGGTCGAAGATATGATGAAATTATATCTTGACCAAGATTTTCATTCAGAGGCGGTAACTTTTGACCTCGATCTATTGCGGAGCTTGGTTGGAAAATAGGCCTTTTCATTTACTGGATGCAGAACGGAGGAATTAGATGATAAAGATTGAGAACATCTATAAAAGGTTTGGCGATCATGAAATTCTGAAAGGACCTTCGTTGTCTGTGAATGATGGGGAAGTGGTTGCCATCATTGGTCCGAGTGGATCAGGCAAGACCACCTTATTGCGATGTATCAATTTCTTGGAACGCGCGGATAAGGGAAAGTTAACTATAGATGATGCCAGTGTAGACTTTGAACATGCAACCAAAAAAGAAATCAATCAAATGAGAAAACAGACAGCCATGGTCTTTCAATCTTACAATCTTTTTAAAAATAAAACGGCAATTGAAAACATTATGGAAGGTCTAATCTACTCAAAGAAGCTGTCCAGAAATGAAGCTTTTAAAACGGGGGAGAAGCTCCTGCAAAGGGTAGGACTCGGTGAAAAAGCGGATGCTTACCCCAAACAGTTATCAGGTGGACAGCAACAGCGTGTTGGGATCGCCAGAGCTCTTGCCCTGAATCCAAGTGTTATCTTACTCGATGAACCAACGTCAGCGTTAGATCCTGAACTTGTTGGTGAAGTCTTAAACACAATAAAGGAAATGGCAAGAGAGGGGCAGACGATGATTGTTGTTACGCATGAAATGGCTTTTGCCAGAGAAATTGCCTCAAGAGTCGTCTTTATGGAAGGTGGCGTCATCGTCGAGGAAGGGACACCGGAAGAAATTTTTGAAAACAACAAAAAAGAACGAACGAAAGAATTTCTGAAAAGAATCACCTATAGAAATTAGGAGTTAATCGAATGCAAAATTCAGCATTTAGTATCCATTTTGTAGTGAATTCGTTGGTGACCTTGCTTCACTATGTTCCAATAACATTATTAATCACTGCATTGTCTATATGTTTGGGCTTGGTGCTTGGCCTTTTCGTTACCATAGGACAGCTAGTTCCGAATCGTGTGCTCAATGGCTTATCGATTGGATTTATTGCTTTGATGAGGGGAACACCCATGCTGCTGCTCCTCTTATTAATTTACTATGGTCTTCCACTGCTCCTGCAATCGTTTGCTATCGATATCAGCGGCTGGAATCAAGTTGTCTTTGCAATCCTTGCGCTTTCAATAAATATTTCCGCATACTTTTCCGAAACGATGCGTTCCGCTTATTCGGCGATCAGCGCAGACCAATATGAAGCGGGATTGAGCGTGGGAATGAGCAATAAGAGGATTATTTCCCGAATCATTGTTCCTCAGGCAACAGCCATTGCTCTTCCAAACATTGGCAACTCGATGATTAGCATCATCAAGCATTCTTCTTTGGTTTATGCGATTGGGATCACTGATATCTATCAGCAGGCGCAGACGGTTGCCTCGAGCACTTTTGGCATGCGGCAATTAGAAGTATTTGTTGCGGTAGCGCTCATTTATTGGATGATTTGTATCCTTGTCGAACGGATCATCGCAGTGATTGAGGGAAGGTTCAGCTACTTACGCTGAACTGTATGCAGACTATCATGAGTTTGGAGCGATTGCTTTGTTTAATACAGCCTTCTTTAAAGAAAGTTTCCCGCAGGTCTTATCCGGTGTGCCTTTGACCCTTGGACTTTCTCTAGCATCAATTCTTGCGGGGATCATTCTTGGCCTCCTTATAGCGGCGATTCGCATAAAGAACATCTTTTTCTTTACAGGTGTGTCAAAGGTATTTGTTTCGTTTAGCCGTTCTGTACCGTTGATCGTTATTTTATATGTCCTCTGTTATGCGGTTCCGCAGTTAACTTCAGGCGGCGGAGGACAAGGTCAATCCGGCGTTCAGATTTCGCCCAACCTGATTGCTATTGCAACCTTTGGCCTATTTGCCGGTGCTTATCTATCTGAGGCATTCCGAGCAGCCTATTATTCAGTTGATTCCGGCCAGAAGGAAGCGGCGATCTCTGTTGGGTTGTCCAGTTTCCAGACTTTTCGGCGGATCATTGTTCCGCAAGCGATTCGATCCTGTCTCCCGAATTTCACAAGTGTATTTATCGATGTCATTAAGGGAACGTCGATTGTGTACAATATCTCTATTTTTGAGATTATGGGCAAGGCCAACTTGGTTGGCTCAAGGGGCTATCGCTATATTGAAGCTTACTCTATTGCTTTAATTATTTATCTGGTGATCTGTTTTACTATATATATAATTTTCAAAAGGTTAGAACTGCATCTAAGTAAAAAATACTAAGAAGAAGGCGGGATTTACATGAACAGGAAAAGAAACATTCTAGCAACAATCCTAACGACAGCTCTGATTTTCACCATTCTCGCTGGATGCGCTCCGACAAAAAATTCGGGCGACAGCAAATCGGGAGATAAAAAGTCCGAAATCCGTACGGTTAAAGTCGTCGCCAAAACGGCCGCTCAGCCTTACCAATTCTTTGATGATAAAAATAAATTTACTGGATATAACGGTGAAATTCTTAAAGAAATCAGCAAAAAGTTGAAAAATAAGTACCGCTTTGAATACTATACGGTAGATCCGGATGCCGTATTTGTCGGCCTGCAAACGGGGAAATATGATGTTGCTGTCGGCAATTACTATACTTCAGAAGAGCGAAATAAAACCTTCGAGCATTCGAATAATCTGACGTTCTTAAGTGATTTGCGACTCATTGTTCGAAAAAATGATAACTCGATCAAGTCTTTGGATGACATAGCCGGTTCGAATAAGAAATTGGCCCAAATCGATGTTGCGGATCCACGTTACAACATTATCGAGGACTACAACAAAAAACATCCGAACAAAAAAATTGCGCTGAAAGGCACCGGTTTTGAAAACACTGCCGACGTTCTAAAATCTGTTGCAAACGGTCAAAATGATGCAGCTATTTATCCTTTAGACGGCTATGATGCTGTTCAAAAAGAAGCCAAGCTGCCTTTGAAAACCGTTCAAACCGTGGGTATTTACCCAGTTGCTTACTATTACCACAAGAGTGATGAAGACAAGCAGCTCCGTGACGACATTGACAACGTCTTAGCCGATTTGCGAAAAGACGGAACGTTATCGAAGCTGTCCAAAAAGTGGTTTAATCGTGATCCATTCAGCCTCCAAGGCGCAGATGAAATTACCAATGTAGATTTCTGGAAAAAATAATTCATTTACAATAAATGACCTGACTCGCTCAGTGCAGATCACAAAAAATGCTCATCACAAAACATGCTACCGATTCTAAATCGGTGCGTGTTTTTTTGTGTGTGTTTTGAAAACCCTAGGCTATGCCTATGGTTCCAGAGCGCTTCATCGGAAATTCTCGTATAAAGGATTTTATGCAGATACAGAAAGAAACAAGAAAGAAATCGAAGCACACAAGCAGGTACAAGAGGATGTAGCATGTTCGAACATATAGATCCATTTATTGGAGAAGAGGTCAAATACAAAAAAGAAAAAATAGAAGCCACCCTTTAGGGAAGCCGGCGAACCATTGTTGCCCTTTGAAAGGCTGGCTGGCCATTAACAAAGTCTTTCAACCGCAGAACAAACCACCCGTTCACACGAGTGGTAATGTTTGATCAATATAAGTAACTTCAGCCTATAATTAACTCAATTTCCTTACCTTTATAGTAAGGGAAACAGTAAAAAATAAGGATTAATCTGCGAGCATTAATTGAACATTATGTTCGTGAAGATGATTTTTTAAATCTTCTGGGCAAGGACCTGTTGTGACTAGTGTGGATATTTCTTTTATAGAGCAGATATGTGCAAATGTTGCAACGCCTAACTTCGAGTGGTCTGCGACAACAACTAGTTCATTTGATCGTTCTTTCAGCAAGCCTGACATCTTTGCCTCGTTTAGATCATAGTCATTAATTCCATCTGCAATTGAAATGCCCCCAGCAGGAATGAACGCTTTGTCGGCTCTAAGTTGTTTTAAAGAGAGTTCGGCTAAGAGTCCATGAGTGGACTCTTGATTTATATCGACTTCACCGCCAATGAAAATGATTGGTCCTTTGAATGATTTCATGGCTCGAAGGAGTACTGGTGCTGAGTAAGTTATCAGTGTGACGTTCTTTTTCGTGGAAAGAAAATCAATCATTTCTACGGTTGTCGTACCGTTACCAACCATGATAATATCTTCATCCTCGACGAGTGTTGCAGCGAGTCTGCCGATTGATTTTTTCTCTTCAGCATTGATTAAGCTCTTTTGGCCATAGGGAGGTTCCCAAAGATTGGATCCAGGTAAAACGGCTCCTCCATACACCTTCTTTAGTTTTCCTTCTTTTTCAAGACGCCCCAAATCCCTGCGAACTGTTTCTGAGGAAACATGCAGTGCTTCTGCCAAGTCGGGAATCTGGATGCTTTTCTCTTTTCGCAATTGATCTAGTATTTTCTTTTTTCTTTGTTCAAAAGCTAAGGACACTGTTTTCACACTCCATAACACTTAGGCTGAATAATATGTGGTTT
The DNA here is from genome assembly GCA_029239355.1 of Sphingobacterium sp. Taxonomy (GTDB): domain Bacteria; phylum Bacteroidota; class Bacteroidia; order Sphingobacteriales; family Sphingobacteriaceae; genus Sphingobacterium. Next base: position 5,128 of record JAQZAZ010000146.1, on the reverse strand, counting down.
TAATGATAAACAGTCAACAATCAACATGATTAGTTTGCAAGTAAAGTGTACTATATTAAAAATATAATTGCTATATCTAAATTATTCATTTCTGGGTAAATCAACAAACAACAAAAAAACACAATAATTATACAAAAAACCAAATAAATATGTCAGAAAATCTAACAAAATATTTGAATCGACCACAACAAACCACTAAAATAGCATTAAAGAAAAATTATTTAATAATTATATTTATTTAGAATAATGAAGGGTGGAGGACTGTATATGTTTCGTTTAGCAAGTCTGACAAAAAAAGAAGCTTTGGATAAGGGGGCAAAATGGTGGAATCCGGGAAAGGAAAAACAATGGCTTGATGATGGTATTGATCTTGTGATTGGAAAAAGGGAAGGGTACTACTTTTACGACATGGGTGGGAAACGGCTCATGGATGTCCACTTGAATGGCGGTACGTACAATTTAGGACATCGCAATCCCGAAATTATACAGACCTTAACTGAAGCGATGGAGGAATTCGATATTGGAAATCACCACTTTCCATCCCCTGCCCGAGCGCAATTTGCGGAAGAACTCGCAAAAATAACACCTCCCAATCTGAAGTATTCAATATTCTCTAGCAGTGGAGGAGATGCAATTGATGTATCTATAAAATGTGCTCGTTACGTGACAAAGCGTAAGAAAATCATCTCCATTAAAAATGGGTTTCACGGGCATTCAGGTCTTGCTGTTGCTCTTGGAAATGAGCGCTATTCCAAACTCTTTTTAAGCGAAGGGGAGCCTGGAGAATATATCCATGTTCCATTCAATGATTTGGATGCCATGGAACAGGCGATTTCAAAAGGTGATGCTGCGGCCGTTGTTATTGAAACGATTCCAGCAACTTATGGATTTCCGATTCCCAAAGAGGGTTACCTGGCTGCAGTAAAAGAACTATGTCAAACTTATGGCACACTTTATGTAGCGGATGAGGTGCAGACAGGCCTAATGCGAACCGGCAAGATGTGGGGAATTGAACACTACGGCGTTCAACCAGACATACTCGTTACATCAAAAGGCTTGAGCGGTGGCATCTATCCTGTATCCGCCACAATTGTCAGCGAAGAAGCTGGAGGTTGGATGTTTGAGGATGCTTCTGCACACATTTCAACATTTGGCGGTGCAGAACTTGGATGTATTGTTGGTATGAAAGTACTTGAAATGACAAACAGTGAAGCGGTAAAGCAGAATGTTGCATTTGTTTCAAGCTATTTACGGAAAGGTTTGGAAACGATTAGGGAAAATCATTCGAGTTTCTTCTCCGAAATTCGGCAAAAGGGCGTTGTCATGGGCCTTGTCTTTAACCATCCGGAAGGAGCAAAGTACGTGATGAATTCTCTTTACGAAAATGGGGTATGGGCGATCTACTCAATGTTGGATCCGAGAGTACTGCAGTTTAAACCAGGAATACTTTGCGATCAAGCGTATTGTGATGAGCTATTGACGAGAGTCGAAAAAGGGATTGGTGAAGCAGCAAAAAAAGTAGGTCTTCTTGTAAGATAAGTGTACCTGTTTAGTAGAGGAGGGTTCCACTTGGTTAAATTTTTGCAAGATGAAAAGCAAAATATTTTCGAAAAATACGATCGAATTGCCGAAAGAGCACTGCTTAAATATGAAATCGAGACCAATGCAACTGTTCGCCCTCTCAATTATTCTGAGAATATTGTGTATATGGTCGAAGAAGTTGAAAGAAACAGACGTTTTATCTTTCGCGTAGGTAAACCAGATTATCATAGTGATGGAGAAGTCGAAGCGGAACTAGAATGGATGAGATTTTTAAAAAAGGAATCGCAATTACAGCTACCTGATATCATTACAGGACTAAACGGTGATGGCGTACAAAAAATAGTTAGTGATGATAGTAATGATATTTATTATTGCGTCATGTTCTCATATTTAACAGGTACTTCATTGAATGATGATCTTGATCATTTACCGGATCACTTTGAAAGAATCGGTGAAATTACGGCCGAGCTTCATAATATTAATAGAAGATATTCGATTGGTTTAGGTGATTATAATCGACCAGTTTGGGATTTTGAAACAACTTTAGGTCTAGAAGCGAATTGGGGGAGATGGCAAGATGGGGTCGGGCTGACTCATGAAACAAGACATTTATTTCAAATCGTTACGGAGCTGATTCATCAGAGGTTAGATTTGTTTGGTAAGAGTGAGAATCGCTTCGGATTGATTCACGCAGATTTAAGAACTGTAAATTTACTATCGGAAAATCAAGTGATCAAAGTAATTGATTTTGATGATTGCGGTTATAGTTGGTACTTGTATGATTTGGCGGCATCACTTAGCTTTATCGAACATATGGATTATGTCCCTGAATTGATTAAGTTATGGATTTCAGGCTACCGAAGATACCGACCTCTTTCAGATGAAGAAGTACATGAAATTCCGACTTTTATCATGTTGAGACGGTTATTGCTTCTTGGCTGGGTAGGTAGTCATTCGGACACAGAAACGGCGCAGCAAATGGGCGTTGATTTTACACTACAAACAGAAGCGTTAGCTCGGCAATATCTATTGATGTATAGGTGAATAAATCAGAATATAAAAAATAATGAAAAGAGGGAAAGTCAATGGCAAAAGAGTACAGTGATGTTGTACAGTTGGAGTCGACGGACATTTCAAAGTATGGGTATAAACAAGAACTTGACCGAAGTATGAATGTGTGGCAACTAACTGCATTCGGATTAAATTACATGGTACCAATCGCGCCTGCAATTATCTTTGGTTCCCTTCTCAGTATTTCCGGAGGATCAGTTGCCCTCCCCTATTTATTTGCTGGAATTGCCATGCTATTGACTGGGATTAGCTATTCAACGATGGTGAAAAATTTTCCTCTTGCGGGTTCGGTTTACAATTATGTTGGCCGGGGGTGGAACGTACATCTTGGTTTTGTCAGCGGATGGGTCTTAACTTTAGACTATGTGCTTATTCCAACAGTTACATCAGCTAGTGCTGCTTATTTTGCCCAACAATATTTTCCATCAATGCCTTACTGGAGCTTGCTTGCCATTTTCACTTTGGGAACCGGTCTGCTGAATCTATTTGGAATAGAGCTTCTATCCAAGCTGGGTCTTGGTTTACTTATTGCTGGCGAATTCATTGTCTGGATGACGATTCTTGTATGGGCTCATGCCGTTCAATTTGACGGAGTTGGGACAGGGACTTTATTGAGTACAGAGCCTTTCCATTTCACAAATTTCTCAGCAATGGCAACGGCTACTTCCCTTGCTGTATTTAGTTTTCTTGGGTTTGATGCGATTACGACGCTAGCAGAGGAAACAAATCATCCGAAAAAAGATATTCCTAGAGCAATATATTGGTGCGTGGGTATTGGAACAGTGACTATGTTTGTTACAGGTTTTGTTGGCATGCTTGTTGTTCCAGACTGGGAATCGCATATCAATAATGAAACATGGGTGGCAACTACGCTCTTTCAAGTGACACAGATGACTGGAGGACAATTTTTTACAACAATCTATACGGCTTGCTTTTTAGCGGAAATGGCTGTGTTTAACTTGGTTGCAACTGCAGCAGGTGCGAGACTGTTATATGGAATGGGCAGAGATTCTTTAATTCCTAAAAAAATCTTTGCAAGTATCAATAAAAAATGGAAGACACCACATTGGAATATTATTATAATTGTTGCGATTGAGTTTATCTTAGGAATCAGTGCAAATATCACAGCTTTATCTAACTTAGTTAATTATGGTGCTTTATTCGGATTTGCTACTTTAAATCTATCGGTTATTTGGCTCTATTATGTTAAGAAAAAAGGAAATTCATTAAGTGGTGATCATGAAAGAGAAATGATAAAACCAAGCGGTTGGCAGCATCTGCGCTTTTTGGTCCTTCCGCTCATGGGCTTTGCTGTGATTGCGTGTGTGTGGATAAGTATGGATCGATCCGCACTTTTAATTGGAACCATATGGTTGATTATTGGTATTATTTTTCTCGCATTTAAAACCAAAGGATTTAGACAGTTGCCACCTGAATTACATCGGTGAAATAAACGTATGTATTTCGTTGAGAGGAGAAAAATTATGCCTTTCTCATTTGAGGATAAAACTGTACTCATAACCGGAGCTAGCAAAGGAATAGGTCTCGGCATAGCTCAGGCGTTTGCCAAACAAGGTGCACAAGTTGCCATCATTGGTCGACAAGAAAATCCGTTAGTAATTGACGAAATCAATAAAAACGGAGGAGATACAAAATTTTTTTCCGGTGATGTGACCAATCATAAATCGCTTAAAGTGGCTGTTAGTAGCGTTGCGGATTATTTTGGGAAAATTGATATTGTCTGTTCGAATGCAGGCATTTTCCCGACGACTCTCATCGAAAATATCAGTGATGAAGAGTGGGAATCCGTAATGAATACTAATGTACGCGGTACTTTTTTCCTTGTCAAGACCTGTTTACCTTACTTGAAAAAGTCTTCGAATGGACGAGTAATTATAACTTCATCAATAACCGGTCCCATTACCGGATATAAAGGATTTTCTCATTATGGGGCAAGTAAAGCAGCACAACTTGGCTTTATGAGAAGCGCCGCTTTGGAACTGGCGCAAGATAATATTACCATAAATGCAGTCATGCCGGGAAATATCTTAACAGAAGGATTGAAAGATCTAGGGGAAGATTATTTAACAAGAATGGCTGAATCTATTCCTCTGAAACGTTTAGGAACACCGAATGACATCGCTCAAGCGATTCTGTTTTTGGCATCCGAAGGAGCAAATTTTATTACCGGACAAACGATTGTCGTTGATGGAGGACAAACACTTCCAGAAAATTTGGATGGTTTTTAAGTGAAAGTTTGGGGTTAGCCATTTAAAGCCATTTTAATGTAATTAAACTTTCGGCAAGACACTAACTAATAATGAAAACATCTCTTGTGTTGCTAATATGGCACAGGAGATCTTTTTTGTAGAATTTATTTAACTAGCCTTTTGGCACAGTATCTATTTCATTAGGAATAGGACAAATTGGCTGTGGCATAAAATCTCCCACAGAAGCAATTCGGGAGTGGCACATATGTCGTCCATTAAGTTCTCCATGATTGAAGTACCGATAG
>JAQZAZ010000145.1 GCA_029239355.1 Sphingobacterium sp. | reverse complement strand
CAGCAGAACGATTGAAGTCTATTTATAAACAAGCTCATCCAAAAGCTTAAAAAAAGGAGGAAAAATGAACATTACTGTGCAATCCATTCGATTTAATGCGGATCAAAAGTTAATCGAATTCATTAAAAAGAAAACAGGAAAATTAGAGCAGTTTTTGGATTCAATTATCGGTGGTGAATGCTACCTGCGATTGGAAAATGTCGATGACGAAGCAAATAAGATTTCAGAAATAAAACTGAATATTCCAGGTAGCCAACTTTTCGCAAAAGGGCAGGCGAAGAGTTTTGAAGAGGCAACGGATATTGCCGTAGAATCCTTACGTAGACAGATAAACAAACATAAAACAAAAACAAAGAATACAGTTATTAGTAATCGCAAAGAAGTACTTTCTGTAACGGAAGAAGAAGAGGAAGAATACGATTAAAATATTATACATTTTTATTTAGAAAAGGAGGTCGACATAAATTCGACCTCCTTTTTTTTGAAACTGTCGTAGGACCTTGTCTATTCTTAAAACAGATAGGGGCTAGTGTGACCGGGAGAACGATAGCAAATACACCGCGATCTGTCGCATTTTCTATGATGAGTTAGCAGGGGTAGGCTAAATAGTATATACATGAATAGATGGCTTATTTATATTAAATCAAAATAATCACCTATTTTACTTGGATTGATTATAAATAATATTTATTTTTGATCAATTTAAAAGAGAAGGTAATAAAAATGTCAAAATTGGTTTGTCCATTAGCGCACGTTGAAGAAGTGTTTTCCACTACAGCTGGTACGGTTTATCAGTGTAGCCGTAAAAATTGCTTTTGGCTGGAGTATAATAATGAAACAACATCATTTTCAGTCTCAGACTTTTTGAAATTCAAGAAGCGTATGGATGCCATTGATGTTGAACGCATGTTGAATGATACAACACGTGCATACGATTTTGAAATTATTATGCCTTTTCGTACGGAAAGATGTTTTATTCTTGCTGTAGAGGATGTACTTCAGCTTCGCGAACTGCTTGATGGAGCTAAATTTATGATGGAGCTGAATTCAGTTATCAGAACCTGTTTACGAGTATCTCCAATTGCTGTCTTGGTATAAAAGGAATATATTATATACAATATAATAACAAAAGCGGTGTATCTGAAAACAAAGATACACCGCTTTTTTGTTATGCTTAACACTTATTTAAATTAAAATTAAATAAGTGTTTTTTTATCGGTTTAATAGGTGTTGAAAAACGGTGATTATCATGGATTATAGGATTCCATTATTTAAATTTATAGGGTATTGAAAGTATCAATGGATGGTATTTGTAATTGTATTGATTCTAAACAAGTTGTGTTTTATTTGTCTAATTTAGACTGAATTTGTATTGCATATTGTTTATACAGATTTTCCAAATCCGATGTATCTTTGTAATGTAATCGGGTGATGAGGTAAATCGCTTGACATTGTTTTAGAAATTAAACTTAAGGTAAATATGAAAGATTTATTGAAATTAAAATCTTCTTTGAAAGAAGAGATCGAAAATATACTAAATGCACAAATCAAAGTTGAGGCGCACTCTTCAGCATTATATCTGGCAATGTCTTCTTGGTGTGATGACCAAGGTCTGGAAAATGCTTCCGAGTTTTTTGCAAAACAATCTAATGAGGAACGCGAGCACATGTTGAAACTTTTCAACTACATTAACAACCGTGGTGGACGTGCTATTTCACCAGAAATCACAGGTATTCCACAAGATTTTGAATCATTCCGTGGTGTATTTGAGCAAACGTTGGAACAAGAAATGTTTGTAACAGAGCAATTTAACAATATTGCTGATAAATGTGCAAAAGCAAAGGATTATGTGACCTTCAACTTTGTACAATGGTTCTTGGAAGAGCAAGTAGAGGAGGAATTTGTTGCAAGACGTATTCTAGAATTATTTGATGTCATTGGTGAAGATGGTACTGGCCGTTGGGAAATTGACAAACATCTTGTTAAAGTCAGCTTCGGCGGTGAGTAAAAGATTATAAAAAATTAGTTGAAAGAACGAGTTGTTTTCCTGACAACTCGTTTTTTTTTATACAAAATCACAACTTTTTACGTTAATAGCTTAAGAATTCTTATATTGAATTGTATTATTGCAAAGTCTGTTTGATGAAACTAAGGGGCGGGAATATAATCCGGTTTATACTTTTGTTATCCATTATAAGCTTGTTTTTTCTGCCTAAAAATACTTTTGGTCAGGCGACAAAAAAAGAGGTTTATGGAATTGTTGTAGATACTGCAGGCAATCCTCTGAAAGGCGTTAGTGTGCATTTAACGAGCTCTCGGGACACACTGTTTTCATCAACTTCGGCTACAGGATATTTCCATTTTGTACGCGTTTTAGGCAACGATATTCGAATAAGCTGTAGTCAGCTAGGGTTGAGTATTCTCGAACGGAGTTATCCACTGTATAATAGCAGTACAGCTAAATTAGATGTGGGGAAATTGACAATGTTTCCACATGTTTCCTTATTAAAGGAAATTGTTATCCAAAAATATAAGCCCATCGTCTATAAGCAAGACACTGTTCAGTTTAATTTAGATGCATTTCAATTCGATCGGCGGGCACTTTTGGAGGAGGCGCTCAAAGCCTTGCCAAACGTACAGGTGTCCAGAGATGGCTCTGTCTATGCATTTGGAAAAGCTGTGTCATCAGTAAAAGTTGATGGTAAAAAGTTTTTTGGCGGAGATGTTCTGACTGCTACACGAAACCTTCCTGCGGATTTTGTAAAAAGTGTACAGGTCATTGATTTTTATGGAGATGAAGCAACGGCCAAAGGAGTCAAAAGTACCGAATCTGAAAAAATATTGAATATCGTTCTTAAAGAAGATAAGAAAAAAATCACCTTCGGACAGGCAACATTGGGGGGAGGTTCTGCCGAGCGTTACCTAGGTAGCGTGGGTGTAAATAGATTTGACAATGGCAAGGAATATTCTATCGTATCTTCTATGAATAATACAAACACCAATCTCTTTTCATTTGGTTCTCCAAATGGGGGTGAACGTGAGCGGGAAATGGGGGAGCTTGCTGATTTCGCTGATCCAACTGATGGTGTTAATAAGATAAGTTCTATTGGGGCCAGTTTTTCCAGCCCACTTTCCAAAACAGTGAATGCAAGTGGAAAATATTCCTTTACCCAACGAAACAACTACACTAAAGGAAACTCCTTTTTGCAATCCATCTATGGATCTGGAAAAGGGATTAATAATTCGATCAGTAATTACGAAGATTATAAAATAAAATCAGTTGACCGGACACATAAGATGGATTGGGATTTTGATATGAAACTATCAAAAAGAGACCAATTGAAGATATCGCCCAAATTTTCTTGGAGCAATGCTTCGAGCCAAACGCTGAAAGATAGGCAGATCAGAAATAATAAACTGAGCAGCACGGGTAACTATGGTGCAGTTAACAACAGTGAGAGCCCGAGTGCAGCCCTCGATCTTTTCTATGTACGTAGTTTTGAAAAACCCGGTCGGAAAATATTGTATACTTTTCATGCTGACTTTAACGCATTGGATAAAGATGACGAGGTGAGGGATGCTAATATTGCCGTGGATAGTAGTGTTACCCCGCCAGCTACAACGAAAACTTCTCTACATCAAAAGATTCAATCGGATAATGAGAATAAAAATATCCAAAGCCGTTTGTCACTTGTGGAACCTGTGGATCGGGGTGGAGTATTGGAGATCAATTATGACTTTGATTATACAAAGATAGCAGCTAGCCGTACTACTTTCGATAATAGTAATTTGGATAAAGGGCCTATATTGGTGGATTCGCTCAGTCTTAAATATGATTATTCTTTTGCGAGCAATAAAATTGGTATGATCTACCGACAGGATATAAGCAAAGATGTCAAAGTTAATTTTGGATTCGCTGTACAGCCTTCGGAATTAGCGGGAAGCTCTACTGATAAAGCGATTCGAACGTCCTATTCCAACGTGAATTTTGTTCCATCTGCCGGGTTGAAATGGAAATTTACAAAAGAGGAGGATCTCTCCATTGACTATTATGGCCGTAACAATCAACCTAGCTTTTATCAGATACAACCCATTGTGGATAATACAAATACACAGAATATTATCATTGGAAACAAGGATTTAAAATCTGAATTTGCCCATAGTATCGTTTCAAAATATCGAAAATCAATGACCCGTAATGGACAGTATCTTGAGGCTAGTCTTGCATATAATTTGGTTAATGATAAAATTGTTGCAAACCGTACCATAGCACCCAATTCGACAGTGCAGAAAACGAGCTATGTGAATACCGAGGGATATTATGATATCAAAAGCTATTATCTCTTTACAGCGTCACTTTTTTCGGATAACTTACAGATGAGTTTAAATGGTAATGCTGATTACTACAACAATATCTCGTATGTCAATGACAAGAAAAGCTTTGGAGGTCATTTTTTACTCACACAGGCTATTCAATTTCGATACGCCTGGAATGATATCTTTGAAGCAGAATTAAATGGAAATTATTCATTAAATAGAGCAACTTTTGACTGGCCGGTTCAGGACAATATTACCGCACACTCGGGGATTGTAGGCCTGGGTTCGAAAGCCTATTTGGGTAAACATTTTACAATGGGATTGGAGCTATCCCAAAAGTTTAATGCGGGGTATTCGAGTTCTTGGAGTAATATCAATCCGACGATCATTAATGCCTATCTGGAATATACGTTTGGACGAAATAATCTTGGTATGCTACGGTTTCAAGGTTTTGATTTAATGAATCAGAATACGGGAATTTCCCGTGCTGTTGTGGGAAACGATATATTGGATGTTCAAAATAATCGTTTGGCCCGTTATTTTATGCTTTCACTCAATATACGTCTACAGAAATATCCGAAGAAATCATGATGAGCTTTCCCTGTCGTATCATCTGTACGAGCTGGGTGATAGCAATTAATAAATAGATCAGGTCCCTTCGAAAGAGGAAAGGAAAAATAGGAATATCGCTATACACTTAATTAAAAGCGTAAAAAATATTTACAGATGAAAGCAGTTGTTATAACCGAGCCAGGAGCTCCTGAAGTATTGCAGGTCGAAGAGCTTGACCAGCCGCAGGTTGGGGATCTGGATGTGCTAATCGCGGTTAGGGCCGCAGGTGTGAATAGACCTGACGTCTTCCAGCGAAAAGGAAATTACCCAGCTCCAGCTGGTGTCGATCCGCGTATTCCGGGACTAGAAGTGGCGGGTGTCATCGTGGAAAAAGGACGTTTGGTCGATAATTGGAATATTGGTGATCCAGTATGCGCATTGGTTGCTGGAGGTGGATATGCTAGCTACGTTTCGGTCTACCAAGGCCATTGTCTTCCTATTCCGCCCAATTTAACTTTTGAAGAAGCTGCCGCACTCCCAGAAACGGTCTTCACGGTCTGGGACAATGTTTTTCGCCGGGGGATACTGCGGGCCGGAGAGCATTTTCTGGTACATGGTGGAGCGGGCGGAATTGGCAGTACTGCTATTCAATTGGGGGCCTTGTTCGGGGCAGAGGTTTATACCACTATCAGTTCGACAGAAAAGGGGCTTTTTTGCCAGTCCTTGGGTGCTTCAAAAACTATAGACTATACAAAAGAGGACTTCCAACAAGTATTGGCTGACCGGGGAGTTGATGTGATTTTGGATAGTATAGGCGGTGATTATTTCGAAAAAAATATTAATCTGTTAAATCCAGACGGCCGGCTGGTTTACATCAATGCCATGCAAGGCGCTAAAGCAGAATTAAACTTGCTTAAATTGATGCAAAAACGGATTGTATTAACCGGGAGTACTCTAAGGGCGAGAGATCATCAATTTAAAGAAACATTACGGGATGAGATTTGGACAGAAGTCTGGCCCAAAATCATTGCTGGTGATTTTAAGCCAAGGCTATTTCAAATGTTTCCTTTTTATGAAGCAGCGACAGCTCATCAGGCCATGGAAGATTCAGCTTTGTTGGGGAAAATTGTACTAACTTTTTGATTTTTGATAGCTGAGAGGGGTAGTACCTGTAATATTTTTGAAATATTTATGAAAGCTCGAAAAATTTTGGAAACCAGATTCGAAACAGATCTGTTTGATCGTATGTTTATTTTCCAATAATAGATTACAAGCGGTTTTTACACGCATTTCGATAAGAAATTGAAAGAGCGTTTTTCCGATTTGTGATTTAAAATAACGGCAAAATGAATTAGGTGTCATTCCTGTCAATGAGGCGAGCTCCTGTAAACGGATTTGATCCCGATAATTTTCACCGATATAATGCATAGCAATGCGCATACGGTCAGCGTCCTGGTCCTGTGACTGAATTGTAAAGCTTGCACTTGTTAAGAGGTCATGTCGATCATCAGCTGCAATGCACATCAGGATTTGCAAAAGATGAATAATTCGCGAAGTACCCGAGCAATTGAGTACCGTATCGATATGTGCTCTGGCCTCAGCTCTACATGATTGAGAAAGCGCAATTCCCCGTTTTGAAATCCGCATCAAATCTTTGATGTTTTTGTTTTCAGGAAGGTTGATAAATTCGTTGCCCCAAAAGTTTTCTTTAAAATGCAGCACCCGTATATCTGCGGTTTGTGGGTTATTTTTCCGCAGGTAGATTTCGTCAAACAACCAATAATGCGGTAAATTCGAGCCTACCAATGTAATATCTCCAGATTTAAAACGTCGTACACTGTCGCCAATAAATTGTGTGCCAGAACCTGCTGCAAAATAAATTAATTCAAGCTCTTCGTGATAATGCCAGATATTGTGGTATTGCGGGGTATTGTCCCTCCTTGCGTTAAATGAATGGGTAAGGTCGTTGTTTAAATGCAGTAATTGTGCTTTCATGACTATGAAATATATGCATTAAAGTTACATGTTTTAGTTTATGTATGGTAATATAGCTTAATAAATTGATAATATACTTGAATATTGTCTAGCTTTTTTAGGCTTATTTTACATAAAATAACTACTTATAACCATTTGATTATATGACTAACAAAAAGAGTTACACATTTGCCTTGATTTTGGTGACCTCCTTGTTCTTCTTTTGGGGATTTATCCATAATCTTGATCCGATCTTGATTCCACATTTGAGGAATGCGTTCAGTTTATCGCATTTCCAGGCCTCTTTGGTTGATTCAGCGGTATTTATCGCTTATTTTGTGATGGCGATTCCGGCAGGAATTATTATGAAACGTTATGGTTATAAGGCCGGCATTCTGATCGGATTGCTATTTTTTGCTTTGGGCTGCTTTTTGTTTGTCCCCGCTGCGAATACGATCAGTTATGTTTTCTTTTTGGGGGCTTTGTTTGTTGTCGCCTGTGGTTTAACCATTTTAGAAACGGCTGCAAATCCCTATGTAGCAATATTGGGTGACCCATCCACATCTGCTCAACGGCTTAATTTTGCACAGTCATTCAATGGACTTGCAGCCTTTTTGGCACCTATATTCGGCGGGAAATTTATTTTGTCACACGAACCTAAATCGCAGGAAGAGCTTGCGCAAATGGCGGAACAAGCAAAACTAGCTTACATTCAGTCCGAGACAGCATCTGTAAAATTACCCTATCTCGTTTTGGGCATATTGATTTTATTGATTGCGGCATTGTTTTTCTTTACCAAATTACCGGATATCAAAGATGATGAGGAAGAAGGAAAGGCGGGCTTTTTTCATGCTTTGAGGCATAAAAATGTAAGATGGGCGGTAGTTGCACAGTTCTTTTATGTGGGCGCACAAGTCTGCATTTTAAGCTTTTTGGTACTATATGCAACTGAAGTAGCTGGGATATCAGGTAAAGATGGAGCAGACTATGCTGGTTTTGCGGGACTGGCATTTATGTTGGGCCGATTTATCGGGACTTTCTTCATGCGTTTTGTGTCTGCCTCCAAACTGTTGATCATCTATTCCTTTGTGACGATCGCATTGTCACTGTTTGTTATTTTTGGGACGGGCGTACAAACACTATATGCCTTGATTGGAATCGCATTTTTTATGTCTATTATGTTTCCGACCATATTTGCTTTTGGTGTACAAGGTATAGGAGCGGATACCAAATCTGCTTCCAGTCTGATTGTGATGTCTATTGTAGGCGGGGCATTATTACCCCCACTTTTGGGCCTAATATCTGATAAAACAGGCCATTTTCAGTACGGCTATTTTGTCCCTTTAGTCTGTTTTATTGTGGTATTGGTTTTTGCCTATCAAAATAGAAATGTAAATATCGACGAAACTGAAAATCTTAAATCACATTAATAGTTAGCAATGAAAAAGTATGTCATGGCCTTGGATCTTGTCAACGATCCACAATTGATCAAAGAATATGAAGATTACCATCGTGCGGTGTGGCCAGAAATCAAGCGTTCGATCCTGGATGCTGGGGTAACGCAAATGGAGATCTATCGTTTTGAGAATAGACTGTTTATGAATATGGAAGTGAGTGAGGATTTTTCATTTGAAAAGAAAGCCGCAATGGATGCCGCCAATGAAAAGGTGCAGGAATGGGAACAACTGATGTGGAAATATCAGGCTGCGATCCCTGGAGCTAAACCGGGAGAGAAATGGGTAATGATGAATAAAATATTTGAATTAGTTTAAATTATGGCCATACAACGCTATTTACAGATCCATCCGATGGATAATGTCCTGGTTGCCTTACAGGATCTGGCCGAAGGGACAGCAATTGCTTTCGAAGGTAGAGCGTTTACCTTAAAGCAAGCCGTTGCGGCGAAACATAAGTTTACAATTCAGCCGATGAAGCAAGATGCCGAAATATTGATGTATGGTGTCCTGGTAGGTAAGCTGAATGGTGATTTAAGTGAAGGTGAATTGATTACAACGGAAAATCTACGCCATGCATCCGAAGACTTTAGAATGGGGGATCGCAAGACCGTATGGACCAAACCGGATGTAACAGCATTTAAAAATAAAACGTTCAACGGATTTCATCGCTCAAATGGTACAGTGGGGACTGCAAATTATTGGTTGGTCATTCCTTTGGTATTTTGCGAAAATCGAAATGTATTGACGTTGAAAGCAGCTTTCGAAGAAAAGCTAGGCTATAAGGTGAAAGCCAACGATTATATCGCTGAGGTAGAAGATTTGATTGGGTTATATAAATCTGGGGCCGATGTAAATCAAATTCTTGGTCAGGATTTCTTGAGCAATTCGACTTCCAGTGAGCAGGAGCGTTTGTTCAAAAACGTCGATGGGATCAAATTTTTAAATCATGAAATGGGATGTGGCGGTACTCGCATGGATTCCGATGCCTTGTGTGGCCTATTGGCTGGGTATATAACTCATCCAAACGTAGCGGGAGCCACTGTATTGAGCTTGGGCTGTCAACACGCGCAGGCGTCGATTCTAAGAGCTGAGATAGCAAAAAGAAATCCTGACTTTGACCGTCCCTTGTACATCTTTGAGCAACAAAAGGAAGGGACCGAAAAAGAATTGATGCAAAAGGCGATAAAAGCGACGTTTGCTGGTATGATGCAAGCGGATAAAAATGAACGCAAACCAGCCACTTTAGATAAACTATGTATTGGTCTGGAATGTGGCGGTTCAGATGGCTTCTCAGGTATCTCGGCCAATCCGGCATTGGGTTTTGTTTCCGATATTCTGGTGACTTTGGGCGGTTCGGTTATTTTAGCTGAATTTCCGGAATTATGTGGGGTAGAGCAGGAGCTTAGTGACCGTTGTGTGGACGAGCCTACTGCAGAGAAATTTATGAGTCTAATGCGAACTTACAATGCGAAAGCAGAAGCGGACGGTTCGGGCTTTTATATGAATCCATCACCGGGCAATATCCGTGACGGTCTGATAACAGACGCGATAAAATCTGCAGGAGCAGCCAAAAAAGGTGGTACCTCGCCTGTGACGGCCGTAGTTGACTATCCTGAATTAGCTAATGGGCCAGGGTTAAACTTGTTGTGTACACCAGGTAACGACGTGGAAAGCACCACTGCAGAGGTAGCAGCTGGCGCTAATATCGTTCTCTTTACAACAGGGCTAGGGACGCCGACAGGAAATCCGATTACACCCGTGGTAAAATTATCGACCAATACCAAAACTTTTGAAAAAATGCCCGATATCATAGATCTCAATTGTGGGACTATCATTGAAGGAACGGAGACCATAGAGCAAGCAGCGCATCGTATCCTTGATTATGTGATCCAAGTTGCTTCGGGCGAGGTCAGACCTAAAGCGGTATTGTTGGGGCAGGATGATTTTATTCCTTGGCGGAGAGGTGTTTCGTTGTAAATTAGCAAACTAACGAACATCGTCAAACAGCCGGACTAAAAAAAGCACAAATAGCGATGGATATCCGTATCGTCTTAGCAAAGACAAACATGCTTGCGCGTTCATGAATGGCACTGGAAACGAATAAATAATAGTCACATATGAAACTAAAACATGTCATCTGCAGTTTGGTCTTGTTCATGGGATTAATCACCTATGGTTATGGCCAACAACATTACCAACCAAGCCCTGAAAATTTAAAAAATAGGGAGTGGTTTGAACAATCTCGATTCGGGGTCTTTATCCATTGGGGAGTATATAGTGTGTTAGGTGATGGTGAATGGGTCATGAACAACCAGAATATCAGTTTGGAGGAATATGCATTGTTGCCTAAATTTTTTAATCCTATCGCTTTTAATGCGAAAGAATGGGCAAAGCTGTTTAAACAGGCTGGCGCAAAATACATCACCTTCACAACCAGGCATCACGATGGTTTCGCCATGTGGGATAGCCAAACTTCGGAATACAATATTGTAAAGAAATCGCCATTCAAACGTGATATCGTAAAAGAGTTGGTGGCAGCTTGTCGTGCAGAGGGAATAAAAGTCATGTTTTATTATTCGCTATTGGATTGGAACCGGAACGATTACCTGCCTGCAGGTAAAACAGGCCGCGGCATTGCCGGACGTGATTCTACAAAAGGTGATTGGAATCATTATGTGCAATTTATGAAAAGTCAGTTGACTGAGCTTCTTACAAGTTATGGTCAAGTTGATGGAATTTGGTTTGATGGTCATTGGGACAAACCTAAAGAAGATTGGCATTTTAAAGAA
>JAQZAZ010000017.1 GCA_029239355.1 Sphingobacterium sp. | reverse complement strand
GGAAGATTATTTGAGAGCCACTTTGGATCTAAACCGAAAAAATGGGCCCAGCAGCATCGGAATACATAATTCTCGGTCGTCATATACAAAGAGCCAGACGCCACCCTCGCTATTTCGAAGTCCTCGATCCTGACGCTGCAAATATGGATAAGTACTTTACGAATCGTAAATGATATCCTTTAAATATGAAATTGATAAGCGAATGCGATACCTGTTCAACGAGATTTTGATCAATGACATGCATGTCGACAGGGATTATCCGGCGCCAACATATCCAACGCGCAATTAGCTTTCTATGCCTTGGGCCAAGCTATAATTACACTTGGCCCAAAATAGAATTAACTACTATTTGAAGACGCCACATAACCAAATAGAAAAGCTGCGATTAAAGACGCTGAAGGCATTATTGAAAGAACCAATAATAGTATTGATTGTTAAATTTTAATACACTAATCTGTTTTACGCTGTTTTTTTTTAACGCAATGGTTTATCTAAATTAATAATCCGTTTAAACACTTGTTTTATACTTGTGCACGAGTAGAAATCACAAACAAGTCAAACATGAAAAAAACCTACCAAAGCAACAGCACATTGGCCTATAGTTTTTAAGCAATACCAGAATATGAATAGTTCAAGAAGAGATTTTATTAAAAAGTCGGCGCTCCTTTCGGGGAGTGCCGCTTTGGTAGGTCTGCTGCCATCGACAATCCAAAAAGCATTGGCAATCAATCCCGCATCGGGCAGTACATACTATGATGCCGAACATATCGTTTTCCTGATGCAGGAAAATCGTTCATTTGATCATCTATACGGCTGTTTGAAAGGAGTACGTGGTTTTAACGATCCCCGTACGATCATACAGCCCAATGGAAATAGCGTATGGGCTCAGTCTAACGCAGAAGGGAAGACCTTTATACCTTTTCGGCTCAATGTAAAGGACTCAAAGGCACCGTGGATGGGGTCCACCCCACATGGCTGGGCTGATCAGACCGATGCTCGAAATGGCGGGAAATATGACCGCTGGCTGAATGTCAAAAAGCCCTACAACAAAGCATATGCAGATGTACCCCTGACGCTGGGTTATTGTGACCGTTCAGATTTCCCGTTTTACTATTCTTTGGCCGATGCATTTACGGTCTGTGATCAGCATTTTTGTTCGAGTATTACCGGCACACATCCCAATAGATGGTATTGGATGACAGGCACTGTGCGCGAGCAAAATAATCCCATGGCGAAAGCACATCTCTGGAATATCAGCGATTACAACAAGCCTACGCTCGACTGGAAGACATTTCCGGAACGGTTGGAAGAACACGGTATACGCTGGCGCATTTATCAAAATGAGCTCACTATAGGATCGGCCATCAGTGGCGAAGAAAGCAATTGGCTTGGCAATTTTGGCACCAATGTGATGGAATACTTCAAAGCATACAATGTGCGGTTGCATCCCGGAAATGTGGCTAATCTCCAGCAGCGAAAAAAAGCAGTACAACAGGAGATTGATCGTATCGGGCCAGATCCTGTAAGTCAATCCGACAAGCAAAGATTGGTGGCAGCACAAAAGGTGATGCGCATGATTGACGAAAGTATCGGTATTTACACAAAAGAAAACTATGATAAACTCTCACGTCATGAAAAGTCACTCAATGACAGAGCCTTTACGACTAATCATAACGACGCAGATTATCATGCTTTAACGACGATAGCTTATCAGGATGGAGACATAGACCGGCAACTGCAAGTGCCAAAAGGGGATGTGCTCCATCAGTTCCGTCAGGATGTTGAAAATAACAAACTGCCCACGGTCTCCTGGTTGATGACGCCTGCAAATTTTTCGGATCATCCCGGAAGACCTTGGTTTGGCTCTTGGTATGTCAATGAAGTTATGGAGATCTTGCTCAAAAATCCGGAGGTATGGAAAAAGACGATTTTCATTCTTACTTATGATGAGAACGATGGATTTTTTGACCATGTGCCACCCTTTGCGGCGCCCACCCCTTATAGAGAAGGGGCTGGTAAAGTATCTTCCAATATCGACGGAAAGATGGAATGGGTAACTAAAGATCAGCAGACCAACCCATCTGCCATGGAAGACCGTATCCGGGAGAGTTCCATTGGGCTAGGTTATCGTGTCCCACTGGTTATAGCATCTCCGTGGACTAGGGGCGGATTTGTGAATTCAGAATTGTTTGACCATACGTCATCCATTCGTTTTTTGGAGAACTTTTTAGCGAAGAAATTTGGAAAAAGCATTCGAGAAGAAAATATCACCCAATGGCGCCGTAGTATCTGTGGCGACCTTACATCCATCTTTAGACCTTTTCAGCCGGATCAATCCGAGACAGTTAAGGCACTCGAAAAGGATGCTTTTATGGTGGATGTCCATAAATCCCAATTTAAAGATATTCCTAAAAATTATCGTCCCCTGCATGTAGCTGAAATCGCTCAGGTGAATACCGCACCTCAACAATTTTCCCTTTTTCCGGAGCAGGAAAAAGGGATCAAACCTTCATGTCCGATACCGTATGAATTGTATTTAGATGGCTATTACGATGTAAAGAGTAAAGAATACCAACTTACCTTTACAGCCGGAAATAAAGTCCACAAAGCCAAATCCAATGGTTCACCATTTTTGGTTTATGCCGCCGCGCCTTATGATCAAGAGACATTACGCACTTGGGAATATGCGGTTTCTGCCGGGGACTCCCTAAGTGATAACTGGCATTTGAGCTCGTTTAAGGATGGCCATTATCATCTAAAAGGATATGCTCCCAATGGGTTCTATAGGGAATTTCGTGGTAGCGACACGCATCCGGAGGTCTCAGTCAAGTGTGTATATGAACAAGCGAAAAATAAGGATCAATTAACAGGGAGTCTAGTTGTTCAATTGAATAACCATAGTGCTGTCGCCAAAAAAATACGGGTCAAAGACCTGGGGTATCAGCAACAGTTACGGAAGGTGACCCTAGCTCCGGGCGAAGAAAAGTCGATTGTGGTCGATCTTCAATCAAGTTTTGGCTGGTATGATCTGCAGCTGGAGGCGGAAGGATATCCGACTTGGTCTGAGCGTTTTGCCGGCCATGTGGAGACCGGAAAGATCTCTAAGACAGACCCTTTAATGGGCGGTCTTTATACCGCATAGGTTGTCTAATCATCTCCACAAACGGTTGATGTGGAGATGATTATTTTATAACGCTGAAGGATATATTTAAGTTGCTGAGGAGAGGTCAATTAAATAATTGTCTGAACGCTAAAGGTGAAACATTGGTCTTCTTCTTGAACAATTTGTTGAAGGATTGTGGATGTTCAAAACCCAGTTTGTAGGCAATTTCTGCCACGGAAAGACTTGTCGCCGTGAGTTTTTCTTTGGCTTCCTCAATTAACTTATCGTGAATGTGCTGTTGTGTGTTTTTACCGGTCGCTGACCGTAGTAAATCGCTTAAATAACGTGCGGAGACATTTAGGCTTTCTGCTAAATACTCTACCGTCGGAAGCCCCTGGTTTAATGTTTCTTCGCTGTCGAAATAATCATCGAGCAATTTTTCCAATTGTGCTAGCAGCGCATTGTTAACCGCTTTTCGTGTGATGAATTGACGCTCATAGAAACGGTTGCTATATTGCAACAGCATTTCAATTTGTGATAAAATAATACCTTGTGTATGTTTGTCGATATGTTGATATTCTCTTTCGATTTTAAGAAAAATTTCTACAATGTCTTTTTCTTCCCGTTCGGAGAGATGTAATGCTTCGTTAAGCGCATACGAAAAGAAATTATAATTTTTTATTTTGCTTGCCAGTGGATGCGTATACAAAAAATCAGGGTGAAACATCAGCATGTAACCTTTTCCGCATTCGATGTTCATTTTTCTGATTTCGGCAATCGTTAAAGATTGAATTTGTTTGGGCGCAATAAAGTTCATTGTTCCTTTGTCGAAATCGTAATATTGCTGTCCGTACTTCATTTTTGCGGTAACGTCTTTCTTAAGCGAAATACTATAGAAATTCACGCAGAACTGCTCCCAAATATTGCTTTCATCAGGTTTTATTCCAGTTACATCGATGACGCTTATGAGCGGATGTAATGGAGCCGGCAACGACAATTGCCTATGAAATTCGGATATGGAATTGATATTATACATCCTGTTTTTGTTTTACAAATTTACAAAAAACAACTGCCCGGAGAGACAGTTGCTCTTTTAAAAATTATGCCTCAAATTGTTTTGCGATTTCTTGCCTGAAAGCTTCTTTGCCGATTTGTAGTCGTCTTTCATAGAGCGCATGTGCATCTTCGCCTGCCAGATAACGTATTTGATCTTTATTGTCCGTTGCAGCTTCATACACCACTTGGGCAATTTGCTCGGCCGTGGATGCATTTTGCATCATCAGACCCATTTGTTCGAACAGTTTGTCTTCAATGTCCTGATAGTCGGAAGTTCGGCTCATATCCAAAGAACGGCCCGCAAAATCTGTCGCTATTCCGCCCGGAGCAACTGTTTTGATCGCAATTCCAAATTTTTTCAATTCAAAGGACATACTTTCACTCCAGCCCTCCAAAGCGAACTTTGTCGCATGATAAATCGAATTTAACGGGAATCCCATAAATCCACCAATGGATGTGGTCGAAATAAATAAACCACTTTTCTGTTCTCTAAAATGTGGAATAAATGCTTGTGTAACGCGCAATACCCCCAACAAATTGGTGTTGATCTGGCGAAGTATTTTTTCGTCGCTCAAGGTTTCAAACGCGCCCATCAATCCATAACCAGCATTATTGAAAACTACATCAATTTTGGCCAAAGAGATTGCTTTTTCTACAGTTTCTTTGATCTGTGCAGGATCGGTTACATCTAATTTTAATAGCGTAACATTTTTGATTTCGGTAAGCTCGGTTTCATTTTCGGGATTTCGCATTGTTGCGATAACATCCCAACCCGCTTGTTGAAATAATTTGGCAGTTGCTTTTCCCAAGCCGGAAGAAGCTCCTGTAATGAAAATTGTCTTTCTCATAGTGTTATTGTCTGATTCATAACACAAAAGTCTAAAGAAGGCATAGGGTATTTGTTGCCATATTGAGCTTGGTTGTAGCCAAAATGACGGGCGCTAATCCACAATTAAAAGCAACACAGACGAATAATGTTGTCGTATACTGCAAAAAAGCATGAATTTGTACGAAGGGAGGCACCACATACGGTGCCTCCCTTATAATCCTAAAAACAAATAGCTAAAAAAAGGATTATATTTATTGCTAAGCTTGTTAGCCTTTATTTATTTTTTCTTATTGCAGCATAGGCGATAGACGATGAAACTCACAGCCACACCTGCAACAATGGATTTTGTTAGAAAGGATCGCTTATTGTACTTCCATTCTGCGCCCAGCCCGAGCTCTTTGGCAATATTGGGGGTATGTCCCTTGGCGATATCACCAATCATCCCTTCGACCATATTGATACGGTCGGCAAGCATAAGCGGCAGCCAACGGCCATAGCTCGATTCACTATATTTAAAGGCATATCGCCTTATGACACCGCTTAGACCTGCTGGCGGATTGGATGTCCCATATACGGCAGTCAGATTTGGCCTTTCTACAGATTTCAGTATTTCAACGGTTTCTTGCTGTTGCGGCGGACGTGGCCATGAATAGCCCTGATGCTCTGCATTATTCCGTTTCTTGATGGGATAGGTAGGATCATTCTTATTGTCGAAATCAATTCCCCAGCCTTTAATATGGCTATAGTGATCCCCCTTATCGTGGATAAAGTCTTCGGGTGTCGTTTGATCTGTCATCATAATTGTAAAATTTAAATATTAAACAGCAGGTGGAATTAAAACCGTTTTGATACAATTGTCGAGTTTGGATGAGAAGAGGTGATATGCATCGCCTACTTCCTCCAACGGAACCCGGTGGGTAATCAGCTCCTTTGGATTGAGAATGCCCGCCTGAACATGTTCAATCAACTTTGGCATAAGCCTTTTGACTGAAGCTTGGTTGGCGCGTATTGTAATTCCTTTGTTCACAACATTACCAATGGGTACCAAACTATTGATCGGCCCGTATACACCTACAATTGAAACAATACCCCCTTTTTTGACGCTATTAATTGCCCAGTGTAGTGCCGTGGTAGAGCCGCCTTGCAGCATAAGATATCTTCCCAAAAGGGTATTCATCGTATTTCCGGCAGCTTCACAGCCGACAGCATCGATACAGACATCGGCTCCGAGGGAATCAGTAATGGTCTTAATAAATACGACCGGGTCGCCAATGGATCGAAAATTGACCGCTTCACATTGCGCATAGCGCTCCGCAAATTCAAGCCGGTAGTCGACTTGGTCTATAATAATGACGCGGCCAGCACCAAATAGCCAGGCGCATTTGGCGGCCATTATACCGATTGGTCCTGCCCCAAAGACCACCACGGTATCTCCGGGTTGGATCCCAGCCATTTCGGCCGCTTGGTATCCTGTAGGCACCACGTCTGTCAACAGTACGGCATCATCCGGATCCATCCATTCGGGAATGACGGTAGGGCCTACATCAGCATAGGGAACCCGGACATACTCGGCCTGCCCTCCGGCATAACCGCCAGCAGTATGTGAATAGCCAAATATACCGCCTACGGCAGTGGCTTCAGGATTGGACTCGTGGCAGTTGCCGTACAATTCCTGACGACAAAAAGCACATTTACCACAGGCAATGTTGAATGGTACCATCACACGGTCGCCAACCTTCAGATTTTCGATTGCCGAGCCAACTTCGACTACTTTGCCTATAAACTCGTGCCCAAAGGTGGAGCCGACCCGTGTGTCGGGTACCAGCCCATGATAGAGATGTAGATCCGAACCGCAGATGCAGGAGCGAAGTACCTGAACAATGGCATCCTGCGGGTGGAGGATTTCGGGGAGTGGGGCATCTTTATCAGCGCGTACGCGATAGGGCCCCCGGTAATTCATTGCAAGCATATGATCCAAAATTTAATGTTATCAATAAGTGCCAGCGGCAAATGATCGTGCCGCTACTTAGGAAGGAGTGCGCTACGATGTTAGTTTGCATTTTTTCTGTATAGGGGACTTTTACGGGGTAATACGTATTAACGCGCTGCCAGTGCAGGAGCATATATGGGGCCTTGTGTAGGGCAATAGCCGTTATCGACAATCCGTTGGGATTGATTTTTTGTAGGACTGGGTAATGTAGAGTATTAATTAAAGACTTGCTGCTGCTCGGTGTAATAAGTACTGCGGCCTCCGATTTTGGTCTGTAAAATCTTGTTTCCTTTGGGATCTGTTGCAGCTTTGCTGTTGTGCACTTTCATAAAATCGCGTACTTCGCCGCTAATGATGTCGGGATGTGTCTTTAAAATGTGCTTTTCGGCCTGTTCGAGCACTTCTTTGATCGCTTTTGCGAGTTTCTTTATCTCCTTTTCAGGGATTTTATTCGCAATGGATAAGGGTGAGATATTCGCTTCATACAGGATTTCGTCGGCATAGGCATTGCCAATGCCTGCAATATGTTTCTGATCCATCAAAAGCGTTTTTATCTTGGATTTACTGGACTGTAACAGATCTTCCAAAAACTGCGGGCCTAGCTTGGTGGAAAGGGCATCCACAGCATCCGCCTGTGCTGGATTAAGTTCCAAATTGGCTAGCTGCTGAAAGTCGGTCACGGAAAGGGTCTTGCCATCTTGAAAAGTCAGCGAAAGCAAGGCGTACTTGGGCTTCGGATCGTCGGAATACACGAGTTTGCCATGAAGCATTAAGTGCAGGGCGAGGAGTGCATCTTTACCAAAGTCAAAAAAAAGCTTTTTGCCCTCACGATAAACCTTGGCCAGCTTTTTACCTTCCAACGCCCGCAAATCCTTTTCACTGACTTTGATCTTTTGTTTTTGATGGATAACGGCACTTTTCAGCACTTTTCCTTGAATCATTTTGGTCAGGTTTTTACTGAAAACCGCTAGGTCTGGCAATTCTGGCATAGCTTTTCATTTTGGGATATCAAAAGCAAGGGCTTTTCCGAGGATAAGCCCTTGCTTTTGATGGATAATACCAAATATTATTTCAATTTATCTTTTACCGATTTACTGTGCTCCAAATGAGTTCTTAAAGTCGGTAGGGTCTTATCGACAAAGGCCTTTAATTCGGCATCTTTCAGATTTTTACTGGCATCCTCAAAAAGCTTGACGTCTTTTTCGTGATCCTTTACCATCTCATCGATGTAGGCTTTGTCAAAGTCTCTGCCGGTCTTTTTAGCCAAATCATCTTTTACTTTTTGCTGCTCAGCGCCTACGGTAGCCGGGACAGTAATGTTTTTTGCCTGGGCGAGTGCAGTGAGTTCGTCATTGGCCTTGGAGTGGTCTTTGATCATCATTTCTCCAAAAGCTTTGACATCGGCATGCTGCGCTTTTTGCTGTGCCAACTGTCCGAGCTCTACTTCGGCCATACCGCCATTTGCCGCTTCGGTGACAAATTTAGCATCCTCTTCGCTGACTGATAGAGGCGTTGCTGCGACCTGATCATCATCCATATTTTCAGGCGCCTTTTCTTCGTTGATACTGTCTGCCGTTTCTTTACTGTCATTCTTTGCACCACCGCCGCAACTTTGGACGGCAACAATTGAAAATGCAATTGCTAGGGTCAGAAATATTCTTTTCATATGCTTATGAGTTTGATTTCAAGATAAACAGTACTCAAAACAATATCGTTCAAAAAAAATGATTTTTGACATGGGCCAAAGCCATCTCCACCGTTATTCTAACCGTTTTAAACGGAACAATAACTGTTGGACCGCTTCTTGTGCATCGTCGATAATGGATTGAGAAAAAGTTTCTTTAAATAATCCTTCCCGTTTGCTTTCCACTTGTTTATAGAAGTCCTCAATATATTTAATATAATTGCTAGGTTTGGAAGTTTCAGGAATAATGATATTCAATGTACCTTCTAAAGAAAAGGTTGTCTCGACCAATCTGTCTGTAATGTCGATCAGGGACTCAATAGCCTGATCCAAGGAAATATGCGCCTCATAACTTCCTTTACCTGTTATAGACCAATGGGTTAGCTTTAACGCATTTCTAAATGAAATCATTTCTCCTAGGAAGTTTGCAACATCCTGTTTTGTGTTCCGTTGTTTTTTTGCCATAATTATCTGTTCTACGTGTATTCACTATTTGACAATGATAACACTATATCACCACCCATTGTTTTAGAATGCTTTCTATTTCGGTCCTTAACCGTTAACGACGTCAGATTTCTCACTGTCGTGTGGCACGCCGATACGCCGCAGTAGGATTTCTACCAATTGCATAAAAATTAATTAATATTATATAACTTATATTGAACTATAATTCAGAACTTTGTAATAAGTTGACGTTGTCATTTGAAGGTTTGGCCATCCGAAGACAAATACAGCGATAGGATTAAGTCGGTATTGAAATTTTAAACAAAAAAATTTAATATCATGAAAGCGTTTCAATATTTCGTCGTTATTTTTTTTGCGATTCTACCCGTTGCCATCTACGCGCAGGATGTAAAAATAGGTACGGAAATTACCACAGCGCTAATGGACAATACCTTTCTTTCCAAGCTGAATTATCCAAAATCGGTCTTCAGGTTCTACACAGACAATTATTCAGGGGATAGTTGGACTGATAGTCAGCAAGGGCTGGATCAATCGGAAATAGCACTCGCGCTGCTGGGCCAGGCTGACCACTATGGACTGTCACTGTCCGATTACCATCTAGAAAGCCTTTCATTTAAGAAATTAAAGCAATGGCGGGATTTTCCTTCCGACAAGAATCAGAAGGAAAGAGTCAAGTTTGATATCCTGCTGACAGATGGCCTGATTACCTTTATTAATCATCTTCACTTTGGAAAATATAATCCGCTATACGATGCGTCTAGCATTGATAGCAGCAGGACAAATGGTTTTTGTGCGGATGAGATATTGTCTGCAGCACGGTTGCGGGCAGATTTTCGGGGCGAAATACACAATGCCCAGCCCAAGATCAAGGCTTACCGCGACTTACAGGCCTACCTGGATAGATACCGTGCAGAGAATAAGGCTACGACTACTAATGCGGTAATGGATAAGATCATCATGAATATGGAGCGCCTTAGATGGATCAGCACGCAAAGTGAAAACTATATCATGGTAAATATTCCTTCCTATACCCTGGAATTTCATCAGGGAGACGAAGTATCCGACTTTAAGGTGGTAGTGGGAAAGCCAACGACAAAAACGCCTGTATTGGAAAGTGAGATCGAGTATTTTTCAACAGCACCAGACTGGCGGGTCCCCCAAAGTATTTTCCGCAATGAAATACTCCCCGAAATTTTGAAGGATATGAGCTATCTGGCTGATCATCATTACACTGTCTATGATGCACAGGGCAATGAAGTCGTGGTGAATGCATCAACACGAAGAAAGATCAGGAACAATCCTACTAAGTATAGTGTAAGGCAATCATCGGGGGAGGACAATGCTTTGGGTGCCGTCGTATTTAGATTTCAGAATCCGCATGCGGTATATGTTCATGATACCCCTCAGAAACAATTTTTTAATCGCGGGAAAAGGGCGCTCAGTCATGGCTGTATACGTGTGGAGAATGCGGATCGCCTCGCGGCTATGCTATTATCATATGATGATTCGGAATACAGAATTTCGGAGCTGGAATATGCAATACAATCTTACGAAAAAAAGGATTTTGTCCTGAGCAAGCCTTTGCCCATTATAATTACTTACCTGACCTGTCTTATAAAAAACGGAAAGCCTACTTTGTACACTGATATTTACCAATCCGACAAATCACTGCAAGACAAGTTGAATCAAAATTCAACACCTTCTCGCATAGTTTATGATTTTTGATGGAGCCACTACTTTATATCAATGTTATAAAAAATTTTCCTGCTTTTTTGTTAGCACGATAGGATCTGTTATTATTTTTTGAACATCAATAGCACTGGCATTCCGAAAGCCTGCAACAAATTTCTCAAGATCAGCTTCATTTTTGGGCAGGAAAGATGCCGCATTATACCATTGCATGTAGAAAGTGACGTGAGCTTTCCAAAAGATATCAATATCCAGCAAGCAGGTAACCATTATCGTAAGCCTTGATTATTTAAAAAGTTTTATCGGGAAAGACCACATTACATTCGATTATCTATTTGATAATGAAAAAACGCTTTGGATCGAGGAATTCATGTCACCGGAAATCGCCGAAGTGACCAATGAGATTTCCATGGCACTATTACCAGATACGCTATCGGAATACGTCATTTTTTTGATTGAACGAAACCTACGCTATGATTGTCTTAACTAAATATCCTATAGAAAAAAGTACCTAATGGGATAAAAGTCGATCCACAAGTGTCTTTATATAGTATATGTTCAAAAAATCGAAAATGCTTTATAAATATACGCTCAAAGATTCAAAGACTACGTCTCCCATTTTTTTAGTACTTACGGATGAAAGTGGCACTGAGTTGGTAATAGCCACGCCATTGCGCGCGCTTTCGGCCAAATGGGACCACGACAAGGGGATGCCTAAAAACATGTATGAAAAGACATACAAGCGCCTAAATTTAAGACTCGACCGAATCAAGATAGGCGTAGCTGAATACCTAAGGGAAAAAGAACAGAAAAAACAGCCGATTTCGAAAATCGCCATTTCAAGACTAATCAGAAAATACGCCGCTAATACAGATTTTCAATATGCCGAAGGAACACTGCTGCGCCATTTGGAAGACTATATAACAAAGAGGGGGCATTTTATCGCTGCCAACACGCGCTCGCGATACATGGTCTTTCTACGGCTGCTCGAACGTTTTGAAGGTTATCAACGGAAGCATTATTTGCTGGATGATATTGGCAGCACATTCGTAAAGGAATTCCTCAATTTTGGCAGCAATGAAAAATATAGCACCAGTACGATCCACCGCACGATCGATTTTGTACGAACAGTACTCAATCATCTCGAGAAGCGCGGCATAAGAACTTTATCATACGAACTTGAAGTATCGAAAAGGAAAAGCCCACACCAAATCGTCACATTGAATGAGGATGAATTGATCAAAATCAGGAATACTGTGTTACCTGATCACTTAAATGCCGCTAGGGATTGGCTTGTGCTCAGCTGCTATTTGGGACAGCGTGTGTCGGATTTGATGCGTTTCAATATTGAAATGCTAGAAATGCTGGACGGACTTCCTTGCCTGTCATTTGTACAGCAAAAAACACAGAAAGAGATTCTATTGCCACTGCATCCTGTAGCGCTGGATATCTTATCAAAAAATAACCAGGCATTTCCGCCACGCCTGTCAAAACAGAAGTATAACGAACAGATCAAACAAGTCGTGCAGCTCGCCAATATAAATTCGCTTGTCAAAGTTCGAAAAAGAAAAGGATATAGGGGACAGGAAATGGTCATCCAGAAATGGCAAGCCATTACGAGCCATATCGGCAGGCGGAGCTTTGCCTCAAATTTTTATGGGAAAATACCTACGGCCTTGTTGATGGAAGCCACCGGACATAGTACCGAACAGATGTTTAATCGCTATATCTCCAGTGCAGATACCGAAAGGACGCGGGCATTAATGGCCTATTTTTATGACGATGAAAAGGCGGAGAAATCGATAGTGGGCGACGTTATTTCTCATTTGACAGCGAACGGTTTTAACAGCAGATGATCTGAGCGAATCAGATGGAATAAGGTATCTGTGCTCTGGTTTGAAATTTACAAGCTCATGAGGAGGGGATAGATTGGTGGCTGCCAAGTTATTTAACATTAAAAAAAAGGTGTCCATAAGTTTTTTGTTTTCTTTCGTAGGAGAAAGCCATATGTCAAGCTGGAATGGGGTGTTTAGATAAAATGCAATTTTATTTCTATCTTTAAGGTATAGACCAATTTAGACTTAAAAGAAATCATCGTATGAATAAGTATGCTGTTATACTAGTTATTTTTATTACATCTGCAAGTAGACTTTTTGGACAAAGCCATCGCACTGAATTTTACAATCTCAAGTTCATGGCGACTTATGACCGCGTAAGGGAAGCAATACCAGATCTGGCAGCGCGTTTGAATACAGATGACCTAAAAAACCTTACAACCGTCTATCAGAACGATAGCAGTGCTTCATTTCACATCATCGAAAGAAGCACAAATCCGAACCTCCTTGTTGATAACGAAAAAGAATACCTAAAACTGCAAGCTGATGCTCAAAATGATCCATACAAACCCAGTATCTATAAATTTTACAAGTATGAGCCAAAGGATAAAACGGCATCTGTAATACCTCCAAAAAAGCCTCTTATCATTACGGCCTATGAAGCTGTCTGGGCGGTGACCATAAAAAAAGTAGCGGAAAAGGAAACTAACCTATTTCTCGAATTTAAGGGCGAAACAAAGGCTTCTTCAGAAAAGATCCACCGCGAATTTGCGCTTGACCCATATTACGACAGCAAGATTGTTAATACTGCTATAGATGACCGGAGAATACGAAATCTGATCAGGGATATTTTGTTGAAGGAATTGCATGTGGAGCAGGATAACGATCCGTCTTTATTATAATCTGGACTAGCCCCCTTATCCTTAAACTGTACCATCAAGCTAATCCTGTAATCTGATACTTTTGCGCTATTAATCAAAACAATTAAAAGCAATGGGGTACAAAATCAAGAAAGCTGGTCTGGAAGACTTAGAAACAGCAGCAGCATTATTCAACAGTTACCGTGTTTTTTACCGTCAGGCGGATGATCTTGAAACATGCAAAAAGTTTATACACGAGCGGTTAGACAATGAGCAATCGACCATCTTCATGATCTATATGGATGATAAGGCAGTCGGTTTCGTTCAGTTGTACAAACTCTATCATTACATTAAACTCCAAAAGCAATGGCTATTGAGCGATTTGTTCGTTCATCCCAATTACCGAGGCCAAGGGCTTTCGGTAGCATTGATAGACCAGGCAAAACAATGGTGCGATGAAACAGGGGCTTGCGGTTTGATGCTTGAAACCGAAAAAACAAATGATATAGGCAATACGCTATATCCACGTTGCGGTTTTGAATATGACGGCAACCACAATTATTACTATTGGTGGAAATAGCAGAAAGGGCGCACTACAATAGTTCGCCCTTTTCAGAATCCTCTAATAAAAGCTTTCCCCAACCGTTCAATTTCCAAAGTACCGCTACTAATTTCTAGCCCAATGGTGTAAGTGAATATTCGACACGGGGCGGTAATTATTTCACTAAACAATAACGGCTGCCGGCTATCGAGTGCTATTTTTATATCTTAGGAATGCCAAAATGTAAAATCTGTTACTGTAGTAGATCCTGGCGGCCCCACCCAGATGCCAGCATCATTCTCGGGTTGTCTTGGATCATAAAGTACTGTCGCTATACCCCCCATCTGGGGCAGATCTCGACGTTTCCACTGGCCAATCTTCTGTACCCAGCGATGTACCCCATTCATGTCAGTGAATCTCACGGTGATTGTTCCGATGAGTCCCGCAGAACTGGGCTCAATTGCCGGAATATCGGTAATAAGTGCTGCAGCTATTTTCCCTTCATTTATCATGCGCCTAAGTAGCTCATTCTTTGAAGATCGACGCATTCTTAGGAATAGACTAATTGATAGGAACAACACAGCGATAGCGGTCAGGACCGTTGGTATAAGCCATAATAATCCAAGTACAGGGAGTGAAAGTGCGCCCCACCAGGCACCTAGGGCAAAACCCAGGAAGAGGATAGGCCCCGCGCCAATACCTGGGGATGAAAGTAGTTTTCCGGTAAATCTACGGCAAGCGCCAATATGTACAAAGAAACCAAAAATAATAAATGGCAGCCCAGCAGCCATGCCAAAGATCGCTAAGGGTGGTTCACCGGCATTTGTCACATTTCCCTCAAAAAAACCAAAGAGCGAACGAACGACCAACATGCCACCCACTAAGATCATCGCATGAGCAACCAAAATACCCCATAATGCAGCATTGCCGCCCCTTTGTCGGGCTATGCGCTGCCTACGTCGGGCGATAGGATCCGTTGTGTTACTCTTCTTCATCTAATAAATTTCCACCATGTTTTACTACGAACCTGTTCTCAAATATGCTAATATAACTATTTTATGGTTAGCATCTTGTCTTTAAATGATGTCGCTGTTTCAAAGGAGCAGCATTCAAATTATTTATACGAATAGTAAAAGACCTAAAACTGGTATGGCACTGCGATGTTGCTATAATTTAGCCGCTCATCTTCACTGCAGCAAAGATGGAAAATGTAGTTTAAATTATTTTTAAACGATCTCAAAATTTCGGCTGTTCTATTGTCGACAGAGCCTCGTTTCTGCTGATTGATTTGGACGGTCGGGTATTGGATGCTCGGCCTCCTTTCATGTTAAGCATGGGCATTCCATTGCATTCCTGCAATAGATTCTACTCTTCCAGACCATATTCTCTCGATTCATTGCGGTGGTTCCAAAAATCGACACGATCGTGCGAGGGGTGCATAGCTCAGAGATTGTAGCGCTGATGAATTCTTGGCAAAGCCCTTTGATCTGGACAATCTATATCTTTTGGTGGACAAACTGCGCAAGAAAAAATGGATTAAATGTCCTAATGCTTTGCAGCGCTGTTCCAGAATGTGTCTTCATCGATTATTTGTTCTGAAAAGAGCCATACTTCTTTGATTTTGCCTTGATCAATCCGCAATAGATCCACACCTTTCATGGCAAGTTGTTGATCTCCTTTAGCTGCTTTAAAGTGGATTGCGGCAGTAACAAGATCTCCATTGCTACTTAGGTACTCAACCTCATCGATAGCAAAGGTACCATTGCTCCATTTCATAAAATTTCCCAAATGGGTAAATACAGCTTCTTTTCCATTATAAGTTCCGGATTGAATACCATCGCCAGGCTGATGCCATATCACATCATCGGCAAACAAGTTTCCGACTGTGGCAAAGTCTCCTTTGCTGATGGCATCAAAATAAGATTGAACAATTGTTACATTTTTTGACATACTCTTTTATTATTATAGTAAATAAATATGCTACAAATGTCTAAATTAGCTTGCTGTTAAACAAGTACTTACCAAAAGGTAGGGTACTTACCCATACTTAAGAATAGTTGATTATCAATTAGATAAAATGAATATAAATATTTCCGACGAACACTGTCCCTTACGGAGAACACTTGAAATCATCGGTGGTAAATGGACCATGCTGATTATTTTCCAGATCAATGAACGCACGGTCCGCTACGGTGAACTTAAACGCTGCATTGTGGGCATCAGTGAAAAGATGCTGATCAGCCAGCTGAAGTTTCTATGCGATAAGGGATTCGTTCATAAAAAGTCCTTTGCTGAAATACCACCTAAAGTTGAATATACGCTAACGGATATTGGCAAAGAATTGCTTCCTGTGATCAATCAGCTCATACAATTCGGTTTAAATCATAAGTTTTAGAGAAAAAGGTAGCGTAGATCCAACAGCTCCATAGCCCATCACTGTGTGGCTCAAAAGAAATGACATAGTAACGTAAAAGAATACCCATTAATATATGAATCATAATTAGCACCCTTGGAAAAAATATACTTTTTAGTATATTTGTCGCATAAGATTTAATACAATGCTAACAAAGTCAGAAAGAACAAAGCAATTTATACTGGATACAGCAGCTCCACTCTATAATGAAAAGGGGATAGCCGGTGTCAATATTGATGATGTGCTGGCTGCAACGAAACTGACCAAAGGATGTCTCTATGGTCATTTTGAAAACAAGGACGATCTTTCCGTCCAGGTCATAGATCAGATGCTGAAAAAAGTCAGCGAAAAGATGCATATGGCTGTTTCAAAAGGGAAAACTGCAAAAGCCAAGATTTTCGCATTCATGGATTTTTATAAAGATCCGATAGAAACCTATATTTCAGGGGGATGCCCAATCTTTAATACCGCGGTAGAAGCGGATGACAACCACCCGCTGATCAAGGAAAAGATTGCAGCGACATTCAGGGCCGGTCAGGAGGGGCTTACAAATATACTTAAGGCAGGGATAGAAAATGGTGAATTTTCGCACGACCTTGATCCGGCCGTTTTTGCATTTAAAATGGTGGCCGCTGTTGAAGGTGGTATAATCATGTGCAGGACGATGAATACCGTAAAACCCATGCAATCGCTTATCAAAAATCTTAAGGCTGAATTGGAACAATACAGCAAATAATTTTTTTAAAACAGAATATACTAAAAAGTATATTATTGAAACAAAATAGACCAAAAAGTATAATATACAACAATTAAAATCAATGAATATGAGCAACACAGTATTATTTGAACCGTACGAATTAAACGGATTACAACTCCAAAACCGCATCGTAATGGCGCCGATGACGCGTTCACGGGCGGCCAATGAAGGCAATACCGCTACTGGACTTCAAGCGGAATATTATGCACAACGTGCTACCGCCGGACTGATCATCACAGAAGGTACCTTCATCAGCAGGGATGCTGTGGGTGTACCCAATGTACCGGGTATCTATTCAAAGGACCAGGTTGCCGGCTGGAAATTATCAACAGATGCCGTTCATGAAAAAGGCGGACGGATCTTTGCCCAGCTGTGGCACACAGGTGCGTATTCACATCCAGACCACCATAATGGAAAGGCTCCTTTGGCACCTTCTGCTTACAACCCGAAGGTAGAGGTCTTCACCGCTACTGGGTTTAAACAAAGTGAAACAGCGAGGGCGATGACCTTGGAAGACATCAGACAAACAGTTGCTGATTTTATACAAGGCGCCGTCAACGCTTTTGAAGCGGGCTTTGACGGTATCGAACTGCACGGAGCAAACGGCTACCTTTTACAGCAGTTTTTCAGCAAAAACAGCAATTTCCGAACCGATGAATATGGTGGAAACCCCGAAAACCGCGCGCGCATTCTTTTTGACATACTGGATGGCTTAAAGCAGGCCGTGGATATCAGCCGTGTTGGTATCCGTCTTAACCCTTCCTTAAATGGTATTATGGGTATTTTGGTAGATAATGAAACCATCGCTACCTATGATTATATCGTCAGCCGCTTGAACGATTACGGCTTGGCTTATGTGCATTTGATCGAACCTTTTACTGATGTCACTGGCAATAGCAATGCGATACAGGAAGTTGCAAAACATTTTCGTAAAATCTATACGGGTACCATTATCATCAACCGCGCATTCAACAAGGACAAGGCTACGCAGGTAATCAACGATGGCGATGCTGACCTGGTATCCTTTGGGGTTCCGTTCATTGCCAACCCTGACCTGGTCGAGCGTTACAAAACAGACGTACCGCTAAATGCACCTGATCAAAACACGTTTTATACGCCAGGCGAAAAGGGTTACACTGATTACACGACGTTAAACAGCTAAACTGTAGGGCGATAACCGTACCAATATCACAAAGATTTTGTATAAGAAATAAATAAATTATTAAAGTAATCACCTCTCAAAAAACATATCACATGAAAACAACAGGAAATACCGTATTTATCAGCGGTGGTAGTGCCGGCATCGGTCTGGCTATTGCTAAAAAATTAAGCGAAGCAGGAAATAAAATCATCATTAACGGCCGCAACGAAGAGCGTCTTCAAGAAGCACTGGCTGAATTAAACGGTGCAGTGGCTATACAGGGCGATCTATCGGTAGAAGCTGACAGGATCCGTATTGCGGATGACCTGAAAACGAATCACGCCGACGTCAATATCATCGTAAACAATGCCGGAGCGGCTTTTGTGAATGATTTAAGTGACCCTAATAATAACGCTGCCGAAAAAGCGTACATCGAGATCAACACCAACTTTATTAGCGTGATCCATTTCACTTCATTGCTTACTCCACTGCTTTTGCAACAGGAGGACGCGGCGATTATCAACATTTCTTCCATCGCTGTATTCAGATCAAATAAATACCTGCCGACTTACTCTGCCAGCAAAGCGGCACTTCACAGTTATACCGAAGGACTTAGGGATACCTTTGCAGAAAACGAAAAATTGAATGTCTACGAAGTATATCCTCCTTTGGTCAACACGGATTTTTCGGCAGAAATAGGGGGTGCCAATGGTATTCCGCCATCTGAGGTAGCCGATGAGCTGTTTGCTGCTTTGGAAAAAAATCAGTATGAAGTGCCTGTGGGAGAAACCAAGACCTATGCTGCGGCAACCCAGGAAGCATTCGCAAATATTGTGCGCGGAAAAGCGTAAATTCAATCATTTAAAATATTCACAATGGATTTAAAAGGAAAAAGAATATTAATCACCGGCGGAGGTTCGGGTATCGGCTTGGAAGCTGCAAGGCAGTTTCTAAATATCGGCGCTCAGGTAATCATTACCGGAAGAAATCAGCAGAAACTGGATGCAGCAAAAAAGATGCATCCAGCTTTGATTACAATGCAAAGTGATGCTTCCGGTGAGGCCGATGCAAATGCTCTTTACCAACAGGTAGAAACATTGGGCGGCATTGATATTTTGTATCACAATGCTGGTGTGGGTGTACCGCCAACAAATCTCGGCATACCCAACAAAAAGCATCTGGAAGGGGCTATTTATGAAATGGAAGTCAATTATTTGGGGGTTATCCGATTGAATGAGCTTTTCTTAAATATGCTTAAAGCAAAAAATGAAGCAGCTATCATCCATACCACATCCATCCTCAGTATTGTACCTTCGATAATAGAAGCGACTTATTCTGCATCCAAAACAGCTTTGGCTTTTTATACCAAGATGCTTCGTGCACATCTGGAAATTATAGGCAGCAAGGTAAAAGTTTTTGAGCTTTTACCTCCGTTGGTCGATACAGATATGGTGGCCGACCGAGATGACAAAAAAATCAGTCCGGAGCAATTGGTAAAGAGTCTGATCAGCGGTCTGGAAAAAGATGAATTCACCATTCGTGTGGGCGACACTAAAGCGCTGTATCTTATCAACCGTTTGGCACCCAAAGCGGCATATGGCATGGTAAACCAAAAAAAATACGCTGAATACTTAAAAGGGGGAGTCGAATAGCATAAATAAGAGATAATCATACGAAATAATCAACATCAAAATAGACATACAAGATGAAAGCATACAGTATATCCAGGTATAGCAAAGATGATAAGCTCCAGCTTATCGAAATGGCTGAACCGAATCTGAGAGACAATGAAATATTGGTCCAGATATATGCTTCCAGCGTCAATCAGCTGGATTCTAAATTGAAAAGTGGAGAATTCAAACTGATTTTACCCTATAAGCTTCCGCTCGTGCTGGGACACGACCTGTCGGGAATTGTGACCCGGGTTGGTTCAAAAGTGACCAAATTCAAAGTAGGTGATGAAGTTTACTCAAGAACAGCTGATTTCCATATCGGTACGTTTGCCGAGTATATCGCAATAGCGGAGAAAGATGTGGCATTAAAGCCTAAAAATATCAGTTTCGAAGAGGCTGCATCCATTCCATTGGTCGCACTGACTGCATGGCAGGCATTTGTAGCCCGCGCACACCTTAAAAAAGGTCAAAAAGTCTTTGTCCAAGCGGGTTCGGGAGGTGTCGGAACAATTGCAATCCAGTTAGCAAAGCACTTAGGTGCAACAGTGGCTACTACGACCAGTGCAAAAAATGCCGATCTGGTAAAAAGTCTTGGTGCCGACCTGGTGATTGATTATAAAACACAGGATTTCGAAAACGTCCTGAAAGACTATGATCTGGTACTGAATAGTCAAGATCAAAAAACACTTGAAAAATCATTGAATGTGCTGAAAAGGGGAGGAAAAGTCATTTCTATTTCCGGGCCGCCAACACCGGTGTTTGCAAATGAATTTGATCTGCCCTGGTATCTCAAGTTGGCTACCAAGCTATTAAGCAGAAAGATCCGAGCGAAGGCCAAAAAATTGAATGTGGACTATGAATTCCTGTTTATGAAAGCCAATGGCGAACAACTCGCTCAAATTGCTGCGTTAATAGAGCAAAATGAGATACGTCCGGTAATCGATAAAGTTTTTCCCTTTGAACAGACCAACGAAGCTATCGCATATGTGGAGAGCGGTAGGGCCAGGGGCAAGGTGGTGATAAAAGTGAAATAACGACAATCAGACTCCCCTAGGAAGCACGCTATGAGCAGGCGATAGTTTAAATCAAAATATAAGAATATAAAAGTCTATTAATTTAGTAGTTTTTTTCAAAAAAAGTCTATATTTGGATCATCAACAAAAAAATGACTTAAATGAATTTTTATACAGCAACTATTCTGATTTCCCTCAAAAAACTCAATGATGTTGGGTTTAGGACTTACTTATTACAATTCAATGGATAGAAGAAAGAAATAAAGAGGAGAACAAGGTTCTCCTCTCATTATTTAACAATGAAACAAGTATCAATTGGCGTCGGCACTTGTAAGTATTCACTATTAAACATATCAAAGTTATGAAAAAAAACGGAGTAATCCGGTATTCAACCTACCTACTGTAGCCTTTTTCACGGTCCTCAAAGACAGTTGATTCATAAACACGCGCTGGATTTCTCATCAATATATCGTTCATCGGGCGGGTAATTGATGCGCAAAACAGACAGACCTAACACCGGGCTTAACAGTACACCTTAAAAAGCAATCATAGGCATCGTAAAACAGATCGGAGCAGCAATGCTCTTGCTCTATATTTTAAATTAAATGAGATTATTTATCCTTTATTGTTATTGCTATTCGATGCGAATGTGAATTTCTGGGCGACCATCACAATACTTTAGGTTGTTCACCATCCTCGAATTATCGATAAGATCATAAACAGGTTTTCAATTGGCGTTGGCACTTGTTACTTACTTCACCATTAAATTAACATTACATGAAAAAAAAACGGATACTGCGGTATTCATTAGTATTCGCCTTGCTTGGAGGTCTTCAGCCGATCCAGTATAGCAATGCACAAGAAACCAATCCTATTATCAATGCCTCGCTGACAGGGAAAGTCATCGATGCGGTCACCAAGGAGCCTCTAGAAGGTGTAACCATCCAGCTTGATGCGGTAACCCATAGCGTAAAAAGTGATCGCGACGGGAATTTCCATTTTGTTACGGGGCAGACACTCCCTTTCAAGCTAAAAATCTCATTCGTTGGTTACACTTCTAAGACATTGGTTGTTACTGCATCACCTACTGTTATCGCATTGGAGCCATCCACCGAGCATTTAGACGAAGTTATTATAGTTGGCTATGGAACTCAGCGAAAGCGGGATTTGACGGGCGCAGTGACGAGTTTAAAAGATGTTGATTTCAATAAAGGAGCGGCAGTAACCTCCGTTGATCAATTACTTCAGGGAACATCTGCAGGTATCAACATCCAGCAGTCAAGTTCGGAACCTGGAGGCGGGGTGAATGTACGTATCCGCGGAAATAATTCCATCAATGCAGGATCGAGCCCCTTGTATGTAATTGATGGGCTACCCATCGATAACGCTACCAACCTGACTTCTTCCTCAGGAGAGGGTGGGATTGCCAATAATCTGGTGGCCAAAAACCCTATCAATGCCATCAATCCAAATGATATTGCTTCCATAGAGGTTTTAAAAGATGCTTCGGCAGCAGCCATCTATGGTTCAAGGGCCGCAAACGGGGTTATCTTAATAACCACAAAACGCGGTGCCAAGGGACAACGTAGACTAAACTATTCGCTTAATGGGGGTGTACAATCGATAGCGAAAAAGATCGATATATTAAATACCAGAGAATATATCGATGTGATCAATCAATTGGCGTCAGAGAAGGGACAGCCCCCTGTGTTTAATGCTGGGGCTATTGCAGATATTGGTGCGGGGACGGATTGGCAAGAAGCAATCTTACGTAAAGCTTTTGTACAAGATCATAACCTTTCGTTGTCTGGGGGCGACGAGGGTTTAACTTATTTTACCTCTTTAAATATTACTTCACAGGATGGTATCGTTCGGAATACCGGCATGGATAGATATGCGGGAAGGGTCAATTTAGAAAGCACCTTTGCCAGCAAAGGAAAATTTGGTGTAAACCTTAGCACAAGCCGGATTCTGGATAACAATGCGATCGATGGAAATAGTATTAACGAATCGGCTGGTCCGATTAACGCGGCTTTATTATACGATCCTACGGAGAAAATTTATAATCCAGATGGCAAATTCACTCAATCTTCATTTTTAACCATTAACAACCCATTGAGCTTGGTCGAAGGAATCAGCAATGAAAGTGCAACTAACCGCACATTGGGGAACCTGTTTTTTGAGTACGAATTGATAGAAGGTCTGAAAGCAAAAATAAATGTAGGGGCAGACCTGTTATCGCAACGTAGGGATATTTTCAATAGCAGGCTTACCATTCGGGGAGCTGCCCAAAACGGGATAGCCAATATTGCAACCATGGAGAAAAGGGACATATTAGGGGAGTATACGATGAACTACCATACCCTGTTAGGTGGTAAAAACGCATTGGACGTACTTGGGGGCGTAACCTATCAAAATTTCCAGACTAAACGCTTTGTGGGTTCTATCGGAAATTTTCCTTCGGACGATTTGGAAACGAATAATTTGAGCCTCGGTGATATTGCTACAGCATCCCTAAACAGTGGAAAAGCTGATAATACATTATTGTCTTATTTGGGGCGGGTAAACTATACGCATAATGAGAAATATCTGCTCACGGCTTCATTCCGTGCAGATGGTTCATCGCGTTTCGGTGCGGATAATAAATACGGTTTTTTCCCATCACTTGCTGCAGGCTGGCTGATCTCTAGAGAGCCTTTTATTCCGGAGCTATTCGACAACTTGAAATTACGTGCCAGCTGGGGTGTGACAGGAAATCAGGATATCGGAAACTACAATTCCTTACAAACGTATACCACCGGCGGAACGTTTGTATCCGGAAGTTCCCTCTATGTCGGAACATCACCATCCCGCATCGGTAATAGCAGCTTAAAATGGGAATCTACAGCGCAAACTGATATTGGAATCGATGCTTCGATTCTTAAAAATCGCGTGGATTTGACCTTCGATTATTTTGTAAAACAGACGCGTGATATGTTGGTTGAACTTCCTCTACCTTCGGGAACGGGATATAATGCTATACTCTCCAACATTGGATCAATGGAAAACCGAGGCATAGAACTATTTCTCTCAGGGAATGTGGTTCAAGGCAAGAAATTTAGCTGGACTTCGTCTATTAACTTCACACGCATCAGGAATAAAGTGACCGACTTGGGAGATATCAAAAACATTATAACAGGAAACGCCGCAAATATTGGGAATGTAGCGATTATCACGGAGGGGCAACCCGCCTTCACATATTATGGATATAGAGTGACCGGAATTTTTAAGGATGCAGCTGAAGTGGCAAATAGTGCTCAAAAATCATCTAAACCAGGCTATCCTATTTTTGAAGATATAAACAAGGATGGCCTTATCAATACTTCCGACCAACAGATTATAGGAAATCCTTTTCCGGATTTCACCTACGGGTGGCGGAATGAACTTAATTATGGAAATGTTGGACTAAACTTCCTTTTCCAGGGGCAAAAGGGTGGTGATGTACTTAACGGAAACATATTGGAAAGTATGTATCCGAGCAATTACCGGAGAAATATGCTTCGGGTTACTGTTGAAGATCGCTGGACGCCAGAAAACACAGACGCGAAATGGCCATCAGCAGTAGAACCTACCTCGTACGGCGGAGGAAAAGTAAATACCCTGGCATTGCAGGATGCGTCTTATTTACGCTTAAAGTATGTGCAATTGAACTATAATGTTCCTTTACGGTCTACCAAAGCGATTCGTCAGTTGCAGGTTTATTTGTCGGCCCAGAATCTCTTTACCATCAGCAAATATATCGGATATGATCCGGAAGCAAATGCTTTGGGAACAAGCAGTGCCCGGGTAGATCTTAATACATATCCTCTGGCTCGTGTTTGGGGTGCAGGTATCAATGTTTCATTTTAATTAGCTCTATACATCATGAAAATTGTTAAATATATAAGTATTGGTCTGTGTTCTTTGGTTTTATCGGCCTGTAGCTCCATGTTGGACGAAGAGGTTTATTCTGAACTAAACGACGACTATGCAAATTCTGAGGAAGGATTACAATCCTTATTGACTTCGGCCTATGGAAATGCCCAATTGCGAAATTACGCCTACTTCTTTACATCTGGAATGACATCCGGTGAAAATTGGAATGAATTTGGTGCCATTGAAGCGAACTTTACACCGCTCTCTAACTTTACCTGGGATAGCAATCACGCCTATTTTAGCAGCACCTGGAAACAATTGTATACGGTGATACGTGATGCCAATCTTATTTTAAAAAATGCCTCCGGGCAAAATCAAGAACAGCTGATCGCGGAGGCCAAGT
Source organism: Sphingobacterium sp. (assembly GCA_029239355.1). Lineage (GTDB taxonomy): Bacteria > Bacteroidota > Bacteroidia > Sphingobacteriales > Sphingobacteriaceae > Sphingobacterium. The sequence continues at coordinate 32,373 of JAQZAZ010000017.1, read as the reverse complement.
TTCTTAGAGGAATAAGTTATTATTTACTGCACGATTGGTTTGGTCGTTTACCGCTATATAGTAGTCCGGAAGACGATTATTACCTTGCTAGATCCACAGAAGAACAAACCATCGCTTTTATAGAAAAAGACTTAAGTGAAGCGGCTGCGGTGCTACCCCTCGAACAGACTGTATACGGCAAAGCAACCAAAGGAGCGGCACTTAGTTTTCTTGTTAAATTATATTTGAATACAAAGCAATGGCAGAAAGCAATAGACCGCACAAATGCGGTTATTGGGCTGCAGACATATTCCCTGTTTGCTGATTATACAAAGTTGTTTTTAATTGAAAATGAAGGTAACAACGAGATTATTTGGACCATACAATCAACGCCTCAATTAGGGAATCCTTTTGTTGCAAATACTTTTCCAACAGACTACCCGCATTTACCCAATCAGACCATATACGCTTCCCGTGTTTATCTCTATGATGAATTTGTTAACTCCTTTGATGCCAATGACAAAAGACGTAAATTGATCGTTACTGCTTACACAAATACCAGCGGCGTATTTACACAATTGCTAGGAAATAATCGGTCTTATCCTGGCAAGTATGAATTTGATAAAAATGCAATCGGGGCATCTTATGGAAATGATGTTCCCGTTATCCGCTATGCAGATATCCTGATCAGTAAAGCAGAAGCTTTAAATGAATTAAATGGTCCTACTATGGAGTCTGTCAGTTTGGTGAATCAGCTTCGCAATCGGGCCGGTTTGAAACCGTTACAGGTTGGCGATCTTACCAAAGATAGTTTTAGGAGGCAGATTTTTAAGGAGCGAAAATGGGAGTTTTGGTATGAACAGGCAGGTCGTTCTGACCAACTGAGAGAGGGCACATTTATTTCTTCTGCAATACAACGGGGAAAGACAGCCGCCAATACCCATCACGTCTTGTTTCCGATTCCGCAAACGGAGATCGACGCGAATCCAAATCTAGAACAAAATGAAGGTTATTAACAAACGATAAATAGATAGATGATGAAAAGAGTACTTATGATAAGGTCAATCGTATTATTTGCACTGGCAATTGGGATTGCTCAGCCTTCCTTCGCGCAGCGAAAAGACGGCGCCACGCGGCCAAATTTTATATTAATTTTTACAGATGATCAAGGATACGGCGATCTTGGAACCTACGGTAATCCTACAATCAAAACACCGAATATCGACCGTCTAGCGTTGGAAGGACAAAAATGGACGAATTTTTATGTGGCGGCAAATGTATGTACACCTTCTAGGGCTGGACTATTAACGGGGCGCTTGCCGATTAGAAGTGGTATGCAAGGGGAGAAAAAACGGGTTTTATTTCCGGACTCTAAAGGAGGTCTTCCCTTGTCAGAGATTACAATTGCTAAATTACTAAAACAGAATGGGTATCATACCGGTATCGTAGGGAAGTGGCATCTGGGAAGCCGGCCTGAATTTCTGCCTACAAAACATGGTTTTGACTACTATTACGGTATTCCGTATAGCAACGATATGGATCGCGTAGATTCTATCCCTTATGTAGAAGCAATCACCCAGCCGAAAAATGAATATTTCCAGGTTCCTTTACTCCAAAATGAGGTGGTTATTGAAAAACCGGCGATTCAGAACACACTTACGGAACGGTATACGAAGGAGGCTGTTGAATTTATCACTAAAAACAAGGAGAACCCATTCTTTCTCTATTTGGCGCATTCTATGCCCCATGTTCCTCTTTTTGCGAACGATAAGTTTAAAGGAAAAAGTGCGCGGGGCATTTATGGTGATGTCATAGAGGAAATCGATTGGAGCGTTGGGGAAATCGTTGCGGCGCTCAAAAAGCAGGGTTTAGATAAAAACACCTATGTAGTCTTTGTATCAGACAACGGTCCCTGGAAGATATTTAAAGATCTTGGAGGCTCATCGGGTCCGCTGTATGGCGCGAAGGGGAATAGCTATGAAGGCGGTGTGCGCGTGCCCGCTGTTTTTTGGGGGCCCGAGCGCGTCAAACCAGGTCAGATAACCGAGATAGGAAGCACCTTGGACGTATTGACAACCTTCGCAAGTTTGGCCCACACAGAGTTACCAAAGGACAGAGTATATGACGGATATGATCTTACAGGAGTACTTACCGGTACGCAACAAAAAAGCCCCCGTGATGAGATGTTCTACTATCATGCCTCGCAACTGGTAGCTGTACGTAAAGGCCCCTATAAGCTTTCATTCTATAGCAATAGTGAGTTTGCATACCCGGATCAGCTTAGCAGGCTAGAGAGACCCAAACTGTACAACCTTAATGAAGATATTGGAGAAGCTAATGATATCGCCGAAAAACATCCCGAGTTGGTAAAAGAGCTATCCGGATTGATCGAAGAACATCGCAAAAGTGTGGTGCCTGTCGTTAGTCAATTGGATATTCCTTAATGTCGTTGGAGTGCCAGCCAAGCGATGTGGCTGGGTTCTTTTCAACCTAAGGACCTATGCTACCGCTGCAACCGGTAATGAATGCTGCTGCAAATTTATTGCAGCAGCATCAAATAAAAACAAAATTAGTTTATACAATGTTTTATTCTTCTGCGCTGGGACTGTATCAAAACGTTTTTATGGTTTCGCTGTAACGGTTTATTTCTGCGTTTCCCATTTTTGCAAAATTTCATTTGCCTCATAGAGGGCAATTACTTTCTTTTGGGCGGCAATAACAGCATTGAGGTGGGCAATAGTCTCATTTTTCTGTGTGATCTCCGCCGTTGGCCCCGCCGGGATCTGTCCGGGATCGTCTGGATTTAAAAGGTTGTCAATGAGGGACTGCTTTATTCTGGCAATGCTTTCGGCGCCTTTGCCAAGCCGGGATAAAATAGGCAGCATCGCCAGGATATTTAATAGTTCGATTGCTTTATTTGCTGGACGCTGCGCGCATACAAAGTGTTTTTTATGGATTCCATCTGCCAGCAAGGAAGTGAGCCAATCGGCTAGAAAATCATAAAATTTACTGACTTCGTCTTTGATATTGGGATCTATGTCTTTCATGTCGGATGAAATCGAGACAATAGGGCACATCTGTCCTTTACGGGCTAAGTCCACGTAAAAATCTATCAGCACAACTAGTTTTTCAGATGGCGTCTTATCTGTAATGGACGCAAATAAAGCCGTCTGTATGCGCTGAGAATAACGTATGACTTCAATGATAAGATCGCTTTTGGTCGGAAAGTAATAATGTATGGAAGAGGTTTTGATGCCGATCTCCCTTGAAATGTCATGAAAGCTAAAGGCATTAAATCCATTGTCAGACAACATTTCGGCGGCAGTATTGATTATTTTTTCCTTGGTATTCATAAATCTATCTACTACTAGGTAGATAAATATAACTGTTTTTTCTGATTATAATTTGAAAATTTTCAAATTCGCCTGTATTTAATTTAGCCTTGAGATACCTTAAGGCTTATCAGTGCTATGCGCTAACGGAGCGTATAAATAGGATCGATTTACCTTCCTCATTAAATGTTTCGCTTTTATTACTTTTTAATTTTCTCCATTAGAGATTTATTTCCAAAATAATCATGGAGGAATAAAGGGAAGATTGTAAAGATTGTTGCAATATGCACAGGTTATGAAAGTGCTTTCATCAAACTATATCTCTTGGTACTATTTTTTTACGGCAGCGTCACACACATCGCCATTAGAGGCTCTGCTTCAATATTTGAGCAATCGACAAGTGGATGGGGCTGATGATTTCTTTTAACCATGATCCCGAAACGTAAATCCAACCCGAAGAGCTTTAAGACCGATTAGCCCCTGCAGATCTTCTACCTCAAACTTTTCAATTTCTTCATTTAATAAGCCTTTGTGCTGCAGCAGCTTGATATACCCCAGATATTCTGTTTCTTCATGAGAATGTGAATAGACAATGGCTAATTTCCCTTTTTGGGTAATACGCTCGGCCGATCCTTTGATCTTCGCTTTGTCGATGCGCTTTTTCACAATTTCATATCGTACATTGTAGGAGCCGTCGATATCAAACTGCTTTTCGTCCATTTTAAAACGGATGGAAATCGGGTTTCCAAAAACGAGGATCAGCGATGTGACGTCCAGTTGGTGAGGTAATTTGGGCTGAATCTTTTTAAACTTATTTTCCATTTCACACATGACCTGCATCTGCCATAGCCGTAGATTTTTGAGATAGTATAGATCAAAATTCTTGTCGGGTGCGATGGAAGCTCCGATATACATATTGTGCTCAATGCCATCGGTTTTATAACGCTCGTAATAATGCGGGAAGTATTCTTGCGCTTCTACCTGTTTTCCGTCAAGAATAGTAACCAGTTTCTTATTGATCAGATCGATCGAGTTGTCGTAATCTTGTCTAGCTTCGTAAAAACCACCTATAGCAGGATTTATCCGATCGAAGTAGGCGTCAATAGTCTTGGCGATCAGACTATTTGTATTGTTTTTCCGAAAATTATCCAAGATAGGGTGCACATCCAGATTGAAATGATCCAGCACCACCTGTTCTGTATCGGTAGACAGGGAATGGTCAAGTGTCTCCAGGTTGCGCTCCAGGTCAAACACCTTCTGCTCAAATAAGGGCAACCGATGTTTTTGGTTTATCGCTGTGAAAAGCGCGATCAGATCTTTGGTCTGGTTGACCAAATCTTGTTTAATGGCCTGATTTCTGGATTCTGAAGAGCCCTGGACGTCAATCTGCCCATAGAGTGGGTAAACGTTTTCAAAAACGATTTCCTGAAGGGTGTAATCTTTTCCAAAGGCTTTATCGTTGAGGTAATGGATGGCCTCTTCCTGAAAACGCCATTTGACACTCGGATGAATGGATGTGTATTCTTTCTGGATGATGGCTTCAATCTGGTTTTCTGTTTCAGAAAATGCCTTGAATACCTTGTCTCTTATAAACGGCAAGATAAAATTGAGTTTATTGGCATTGACAGAATTCAGTTCACGTACCCGGGACGAGGACATTTCTAATATCCCCAGCACTTTGTCATCCTGTATCAAGGGAGCAAAGATAAAGCTCTTCACATTTTGCTGTTTCAGTTTGTTTACAAAACACGCTTGCTTTGGATCTGAAACTGGCATTTTGTCGATATCGGGAACAACGAGTAGCTCTTCTTCGGTGAGCAGGCTCTCCAAGGTATCATTACACAGCATCTCTTCACACTCTGCAATCGTGGAATCGTACAACAGGTGGCTGTATAGCTGTTTTTCGACAATTCTGAGATTGAACTCTTCCCTGACTTTTTCAAAGGAGGTAAGTCCTATCCGCAAATCTTCTATTTTATAAATTGACCTGAAAATGGTTTCAATTTCTGCCAATTGTATGGTGCTATCTTCCCGGAGTAAATTGCTCTTGAAGCTTGAAACGGCATTTTCAATGGTCGCATCAAAAAGGGTCATAATGGAAAAACCTTTCAGAATCCAGCTTTGCTCTGGAAATTTGGACTTCCACAACGCGATATCTGAAAAATGATCAACTAGTTCAGTAATGTCCTCAGCCGAAAGAGCAAAAGCACGTTCGGTAGGAACGACATCCATAAAATCGGCGTTGAACAGTACCCTGTAGTGATGCGTGATGTTATTCTTATCGGGTATATCCAAAAACAGGGGGGCATCCATGGCATCCACCTTGACTCCATAGTACTGACTGAGGATCACACAGCAATTCAGAATGTAATAATAATCGGCGGTGATATCCCGCAAACTAAACTGATAATGATCTCCAGCATCGCTTAAAATACGATCTAATCGTGCTGTATGATTAAATGTATATGAATGGAAAGGGATTGTAATGGCTTTTATCTCATTTTGCGTGAGCGAACTTGGGAATAAATCAGCTAAAAGGACTTTGATGATAGGCTCATACTGTTTCAGCTCTTCGGTTTTTTCGATCCCTTCGATAAGCGCTGGATATTTTTTGAATTCTTCCAGCAAGGATTTCGCATAGCTGGCCTGAAAACCAACTTCGGATAAAGCCGTTTCCTCAAATGATTTTATAATCTTATGGAAAGCGATAAGCGTCTTAAAAGGACTGGATTCGAATGAGAAGTTAAATTGCATAGCAGTTGTTCCCGACTAAATTAGATTGTTATTGGAAGTCATACAAAAATAGGAAATAATCAGTTATCGAACCGCTACTTTTTAACAAATCGTTTGAAGCTTGATTTATATCGTTGTTGTACACAGAATCGGGGTCTTTTATTATATTTGTTATGGCGAACAAAATAGGTCCGCTTCTTGAAAGGGAGCAACATCTATTCACCGAATCCATTTGGGCCTGCCGGACACTGGCTGGCATACCATTGATATCTATTTTAAAGACAAAAAGCATATCCACCTCAAAAGTTTGACCTTCTTTATAGCCGATGCACAACGAAAATTACGACGGCCAAAGACAGATACCACTAAAATATCTGCCTTCCTGAACTTTGGAATTGAAGCTGTAAACTGACAGCTTTAAAGGATTCAATCGAACTATTTCGTACCGCTGGATGTTCTCAAAGTAGCCTGTTGCAAACTTTACAGGAACGATTGACAACTTAACACATGAAATAATGAATGTATTTAATAAAAATATGTTGGGCGGACTGATCGGCGCAGTTGTTCTCAATGTGATCCACAGTGCTGCAAAAAGATTTGATCCAAAAGCTCCCGAAATTGACCAGGTAGGTGAGGAGGCGATGCAGAAGTCGGTACGTGCTGCCGGATTTGAACCGCTAAAAGGAAACGCACTCGTTGCAGCTACATTTGGCGCTGATGTGGCTTCAAATGCAATGTTATATACCATGATCGGCTATGGCGGTGGTAAACACCTCCTCCTCAGAGGAGCACTGCTCGGGACAGCCGTAGGCCTGGCAACATTGACAATACCTGAACAGGCCGGGCTTGATGCCAAGCCGATAAAAAAGACGCCACGTACAAAAATAATGACGGTAGCTTGGTATGTCATCGGCGGAATGGCAGCCGGGCTGGCCATAAAAGCCATGCGAAAGAAAATATAAATAGACTCGTTTAGGCAATCCTTTGGCAAAGCTGCATAGGCCTTTGTAAGAGCCTATGAATTTGACCAGGAGTGAAGGGCCTCTAATAAAAAAAGTGTAACAGATCTCTGTTACACTTTCTTAGAAAATGCGCCATGCAAATTCCAGATTGACTATTCTACTTAATTAAGCGATACGTACGTTCGTGGCATTAATGCCTTTCTTACCGTTCTCCAAATCAAATGTTACGCTATCGTTTTCGCGTACTTCATTGATTAGACCAGTAACGTGTACGAAAATGTCTTCACCACCATCAGCTGGTGTAATAAAACCGAAACCTTTTGTCTGGTTAAAGAATTTTACTGTTCCTTCTTGCATTGTATTATATATTAGTATTAAATTATTCATTTTTAACCCCATTGCAATGATACTATTATCCTTACTCTGGTCAATCGTTTTGTTCGCAAGAAATGATGTTTGGTATTTAATGGGCTTGGGTTTATGCAAGTTCAAAAAGGTACTTCACCTATTATTTTGACAACAAAATTAGCTACTGAAAATGCGAAAACTGAGTGGAAAAGTAATACTTGACGATTTCAGAGAAGCAAAGGCGAAGCCTGATTATATTACAAGTATAGGTATAATATATTGACATTTAGCATAATTTGTATTTTATTTTTCACATAAGTTTATAAACGCTCCCTATATCGCATTAAAGCTCCTTTTTCTGCGCAGATTAATTGCAGCAGAAAAAGGAGCTTTATATTCCTTAGGCTGACTACGTACGATCAGCCGCTAAATTCATTTACTTGGACATCGAATGAATGACGCCAATATGGGACCTAAAAGCAGCCCAGAATGTTCTAAATTCATTATACTGCAATTTATATTCCTCACAGGTCTGTTTCACAATGCGGTTAAGTGCCGGGTAATGGACATGGCTGATCTTAGGAAACAGGTGATGTTCGACCTGAAAGTTAAGCCCGCCAAGCAACCAGGTCAATACCTTACTCTTGGTGGCGAAATTGGCCGTCGACTGGATCTGATGGATCATCCATTCTTCTTCCACCCGGGAGGCTTCGATGGTCTTGAATTCTGTTCCCGAAACCACATGCGCCAGCTGGAATACCGTAGCCAGGCTCAGTCCACAGACGACCCCAGCAATTAATAAACCTAGCAGCGTAGGCAACCAACCGACAAATATAATGGGAACAACAACAAATAATGTAAAATGCAGCAGCTTGCTCACCCAAAATATAACGCGCTCCTTGAGGGGAAAATGAAAACGATCAGTATCATTACCCATACGGCCGCGGAAGTATTTCTCATAATCCTGATAAAAAATCCAGGCAAGATAGGAGATACCATACAACAAGGGGAAGTAAAAGCGTTGATAACGGTGGTGCTTCTTTAATTTTTGATCATGGTGTATACGCATAAATTTGACCTCGATATCGTGGTCCTCGCCATCAATATTGGTGTAGGTATGATGGGCAATATTATGTTTGAGTTTCCAAAAATAGATATTACCGCCCAATAGATTGAGCGAATAGGACAAAACGGTATTCAGCCGTTTATTGCCCGAAAATGAATTGTGCCCGGCATCGTGCATGATATTGAAGCCGATTGCGGCTAGGTTGGCCCCGAAAATAAGGCACAAAGCAATGGCAATACTCCAATGGATGGGGACAAATACCAACAGAACGTATAGAATGATAAAAGTGGTCAATAGAATGGAAGCCTTCAAAAAAATTCGTCGATTGCCGGTTTTCTGCTTTGATGAATTATTAAAATAATGATTGATTTTTTGCTTCAATGTTTTGGAAAACAATGTATTTACATTGTCGAATTTAATAGACTGGGACATGTGAATTTTTGCGGAAGAGATAGTTCTTGTATTTATTTTCCAACCTCTAATGATTGGTTGAGGTGAATTTACAAAATATAATTGATTATCTATATTTAATTATGTTAAATGATTGTTAAAGCTATGATTTACCATCTTTCCCCATGTTAAGACAACCGCCATATGTCAAGACCATCGCCCCCGTACAGGCTCCGCTTCAACAACAGTACACTACTCCAACACCGCATTCAGCGAAGATTCAAACATGGATTTACAAAGTAAGCTAATATAATCCTTGATACCTTTAAGGGAAATATTCTGTAACCTGTATTAATTTTATTTTGTACAGAAAAAACTTTTCAATACTGTACTTGTTATTTATGTTGAATTGCTATTTAACTAACTACCTTAATAAGTGGGTTCGAAAAAAACACAATTCTCAGCCTTCATTTTATATTTTGTAGATATTTTATTCGGTGTTAGGTGGCTATCTAACGTCAATATAGGGCTTATGTAATGTTCAGAAATACGCAGGTGATACGATGTTATCACTGGTTATTTGTCGATACTTGTTTGATAAAACAAGCAGTAGGAGCATTTATGAAATTGTACAATAGAATATTTGAATATGAAAAAGGAAAAAAATGTAAAAACGATCGAACTCGATCAGCGAATTAATTAGGCTAACACATCATCGAACAACTTTTATGCAATATCAAAAACTAAGATCGATTGCACTAATCGGAGGGGGGCCTGCTGCATTATTTATGTTAAAGCAGATTGTCAACCAGCATCTATCCGTTGAAAATATCTACATCTTTGAAAAAAATGAACGGCTGGGTGTCGGAATGCCCTACGGTAAATATGGATCGTGCCCTGAACATCTCGCCAACGTCTCGGCCAATGAAATTCCGGCATTAGTTAATGATGTCTCTTCTTATCTATCAAAATATCCAACGGATGATTATCTGGACTACTACGCGAATGGCAAGCTCAATCCATACCAGGTAGTACCGCGCCTGCTTTTGGGGGATTATCTCGAAAACCAATTTCACCAATATATCAAACTTGCTATAAAGAGCAAGATAAAGGTTAACGTTAGCACCGAGACCTCGGTAAACGACATTGTCCGCGATGATAAAAATGAAAATTATCGGATAATTATCACTGCGGATGAAGAATATGAAGCCCAAATCGTGGTATTATGCACCGGACATCATTGGGGTATAACTTTTGAGGGAGAAACCGATGGATGGTATGACTCGCCCTATCCGCCTGCTAAGTTTGACCATGCCACAGATTACCCCATCGCGATCAAAGGAGCGTCGCTGACTGCTGTAGATGCCATCAAAACCCTTTCACGCCGGAATGGTCGATATACTTACCTGGGAGACAAAGTCAGCTATGTGCTGGATGAAGCTTCCAGCAACTTTAACATTCATTTATTTTCAACGAGTGGCTTTCTGCCCGCATTGAGATTTCATTCTGAACAAGAACCCTATTCGTTGACATGGTCGATGACATTGCAGGAAATTTATGATTATAAAACTAAAAATAATGGTTTTGTGGACTTGGATTATGTTTTCGAACGAAATTTTAAAAATCCGCTTATGCAAAGGGATCCTGCTTTTTATGAGAAGGTCAAAGACCTCAGTATCGAGCAGTTTGTAGATGAAATGCTGACGCTACGTAAAGAACTGGACAGTTTCACACTTTTTAAGGCCGAATATCAGGAAGCTGAAAAATCCATTAATAGACGACAGTCTATCTCATGGAAGGAATTATTGGCTGCTTTTAGCTACGCCATGAATTATCCGGCCAAACATTTTTCTGCCGAAGACATGCTGAGATTGCGCAAAGTCTTAATGCCGCTCATCAGCGTGATCATTGCCTCCCTGCCGCAGGAATCTTATAGCGAGATTATTGCTTTATATGAAGCGGGTGTCATAGATCATATTCAAGTTGATAAGGACAGCCAAGTCGTTCCTCATGCTGACGGCGGCGCAATTTACAACTATAAGGATACAGAAGGAAATGAGCAAAGCGTCCATTATAAACTCTATGTAGATGGCACCGGACAAAAGGCTCTCGAATTTAATGACTTACCCTTTGAGGGCTTAAAGCATAATGGGCTGATCAGTACGGCTTACTTAAATTTCAAAAATAAAGCGGAAGGACTCAGATATTTGGATGAAAATGATCTAAATGTAAGGGCCGACAGTAATGGCGGCTATTATATGCAGGTGAAAGGACTAAGTATCAACGATTATTTTCAGGCACTCGATTCCTTTGGAAACGCAACAGAAAATCTATTTATCATGGCCGTTCCTTTTATCGGTGGGTTGAATCCGGATTATTCGGGTCTTGATTTCTGCGACACAGCGAGCGAACGGATAGTAAAGTTTATAAAAAATAATCATGTTTAAGGTCGCTGTATTCGGAACTTGTCCGTGGTGCCTGAAATGGGATTCATAGCTTTGCCTCATAGTGTATTTTTCAATGATCAAAATAACCCTTAATATAGATTAGGGGTTATTTTTTTGTACGATCAAGTTGGATTCATTGGTGATCAGGTCTGGACAAAAATCTTATTATCCCATATGTTTCCTGTGGTAAAACCAGATTATTATCAGATTTTATTTAGAATTAATCAAAATAATATATCTTTGTCCCCATTATTATTATTTTAAATTTTAAAAAGGCATTAAAAATCGTCTACCAGTCCATTACAAGCAATGAAAGTCAATCCATACAGCATGGCTAAAATCACAGCCGCTTTACTATATTGTTCTTGTTCGTTATCCTCTACAGTTTCGGCGGAGCCGGCCTTTATCCGTGAAAATCCTTGGTCTACATCTTCATTCCCTATGCAGCAGAAGGGTGCTATCAGCGGCCGTGTTGTCAATGCACAGGGTGTGCCTTTAGCAAATGTGTTTGTTCAGCTCAATGGGCTGAAGGGGGCAAAATCTGACCGCGAGGGCTATTTCAAGCTGGAGGGGATTCCTTATGGAACGTACAGTTTGACGCTGAGCTCAGTGGGATTTGAAGGTATCGTACAAGCGGTTGAGCTGCGTGAAGCAAGCCATCAAATTGACGCCCCGCTGGTGATGCAGGAGGCTCAGCACAATTTGGATGAAGTGGTGGTAACAGCGAGTAGGCTGGCCGAACATATCGATGAGGTGCCCTCTTCGGTCACCTATATCGGTGGCAGGGTGCTGGATCAGCAACGCCAGATCAATGACAACCTACCGTCTATCCTGATGCAAAAAGTACCCAGTATCTCACCTAGCGAAGAAAGTCAAAACAACTTTATTGCCAAGATCCGTGGCCGTAATTTTCTGGTACTGATCGATGGTATCCCACAGTCTACACCATTACGTAATGGCGGACGTGACCTAAGGACGATAGACGCCAGTGCAATCGATCATATCGAAGTGATCAATGGCGCAACGGCAATGTATGGTAATGGTGCCGCAGGCGGTGTGATCAACTATATTACCAAAAAGCCTCAAATAGGCAAGAAACTGAGTTCATCCACTTATCTCAATAATTCGTTGAGTTTGGTAAAACCTAACGAAACCTATGGCTACAATATTGCACAGGTATTTTCGGGACAGATAGCCAAATGGGACTATGTCGTACAGGGCAAGATGGGCCGTACGGGCGTGGTAAGGAGTGCTAATGCAGCAGTGGCAAGTCCTTTCTATGGACTGGGCGAAACAAAATCGTATAATGCGCTGGCCAAAATCGGCTACCAGATTGCTCCGGATCATCGCATTGAATTTATGGGCAACTATTATCGTAGCCTCCAGGATAGCAAGTATGTGGGTACAACGGGCAAATTCGGCGAGTCACCGGCGATTGGTATTCCATCCGATACGGTCATCAATGGTGGCACCCCCTATAACAAGGCTTTACATTTGAAATATGACGGTCAATATGGTAAGACAGCAGCAAATTTGAGCCTCTACTATGAAGATATGAATACGGTCTTTGAGACCTACAATCAAAATTACTCGGATCACAAAGGAGCTAGGCTAAACTTCAGTACGCCTTTTCAGTTGGGTGCATCTACAAAGATGGCTCTCATCTATGGTATGGATTTACTAAAGGATCACACGGTTCAGAAGACAATGAAAGATGACCTGGTGACACCAGATATGAATATGAACAACCTGGCTCTTTACCTGCAGAGTAAATTAAACCTTGGTACCGACTGGATCCTAAAAGGAGGACTACGCTATGAAAATATCCGGTTTAAGGTCGGTGACCTGACTAAAAATGGTAAACTGACTCCGGGTGAAAACAATAATTCGGATGCCTTGGTATTTAATATCGCTACGCGTTTTAATAAATACCGGTATGCGCAACCTTTTGCTTCTTTTTCGCAGGGCTATTCCATTGGTGATGTCGGCCTCATTCTGCGCAATGGTGTACCATTGAGCCAGATTGATCCCAAACCCGTGGTGGTCAATAATGTTGAATTGGGTGTAAATGGTCAGTTGGATATATGGGACTATCAGCTGACAGGCTATTATAGCACCTCTAAGAAAGGAACGACCTTTGCCGAAACTTCTACTCCGGGTAACTACGAGCTGAGCCAGGTACCACAGCGTATTTATGGACTTGAGTTTGTCGGGAATGTCAAGCCGCTTCAATGGTTGTCCCTGGGTACCGTGCTTGGCTACATGGATGGACGCCAGGATCTGAAAAATGAAGGGACATACAAGGATAAATTGGACAACTCCATTATTTCACCCTTCAAAATTAATTTGAACGCTGATTTTAAATTGACGGAGCAATGGAATGTGTATGTGCAGTACCTGCATTTGGGCGGAAGGGATGTGTTTCCTACCGAAGTTTATAATTATGGTAAATATCCGATTTCGGGTTATAATCTGGTGGATTTACAAACACGTTATAAATACCAGAAATTCACCTTCTTATTCTCCATCAATAATTTATTCAATGCTGATTATTACCCCGTTCATGCGGAAGTACGTGGTGCTACCAATGAGGGCCGCTACTACATCAAGGGAACAGGTACAATGGCAAATCTCGGAATACAGTTTGATCTGTAAGTCTTAAATCATCTACTTAACCAAATGACTATGCCTCAGAAACGGCTTTACTCGGCCTTGTTTATCTTATTATCGTCTACTGCGCTAGCGCATGCTCAGGAAGGTCACCTATTGGGTGCCGTGCGCACAGAAAATGGGGATGCATTAGCCCATGTTACTGTCCGTATAGATGGGCAGCGTAAACTCCAAACAAACTTGTCTGGCAAGTTTTATGCTGAATTGCCTGCTGGACAACGCCGTCTTCAATTGAGTTCGATAGGTTACCAGACGCTAGACACCGTTATTATGGTAACGCCTCAAGATAGTGTCAACGTATTTCTGACATTGCAATCCAATAACAGGATCAATGAGGTCGTGGTTTCGGCATCTCGTCGCGTGGAGTCCTTGGATGAGGTGCCTTCTTCGGTGACGATTCTCTCACAAAAGCAGTTGGATGCGCAACGTAGCATCAGCAGCAACCTCAGTGACATCTTGGCGTCCACCGTGCCTGGACTTGGCTTTTCGACCAATCGTACTCAAAATCTAGGGCAAACATTGCGCGGAAGGCGTGTATTGGTTATGATAGATGGTATCCCGCAATCAACGCCGTTACGTGATGGTGCCCGGGATATCCGTGCCTTGGATCCAAGTGTGATCGAACGTGTGGAGGTCATAAAAGGGGCTACGGCGATCTATGGCAATGGAGCGGACGGAGGCTTGATCAATTACATCACAAAGAAAGCCACGCAGGACAAAGCATTGCGTGGAAGCACAGAAATAGGAAGTAACTTTTCACTTGTCAAACCCGGACAGACGGGCGGCTACTATCTGGGACAACTTTTTAATGGACATCAGGGCCGTTGGGATTATGTCGTCAGTGGGCGTTATGAACAAACAGGCCTGTACAAAGATGCGGATGGTACAGTGTTATCGCCCGAATATGGCATGAACGATCTGAAGAATTGGAACGCATTTGCCAAGATCGGTTATACCATCAATGCCAATAGCCACTTGGAGATGATGTACAATTACTACAAGAGCACACAGTATACCGATTATATCGCGAAGCCTGGTAAATATGGCGATATCAATGCGCCAACGACTGGGGTACCGGGAAAGAGGCCGGGGGATCATGAAGGCACGCCTTATAATCATAATGCGAGTCTAAAGTATAGCGCACAGGAGTTGATCGGAAAAACGGATCTGGAGGCGAACCTCTATTTTCAGGACTATAAAACCTTGATCAATTACAGCAATTTTTTCGAAAATAATGGCCAGCCAAGTACCCGCAGCAAGAAATTGGGCTTGCGCCTGAATTTTAATACGCCTTATCAATGGTCAGATCGGGTTGAGAGCCAGCTTACGTATGGAGCGGATCTGCTATCGGATAAAACAAATACCATGCTTACGGACGGGCGCACCGTAATCCCCGATATGCGCATGCGTAATTTAGCACCTTATCTTCAGGTCAAAACCACGTTTGGTCAATACCTTATTTTCAAAGCGGGCAGCCGCCTGGAAAACGTACACATCGACGTGCCTGACTATACCACCATCGGGATCTTAAACTCGGTCAGTGGAAGTTATGTGGGCGGAGGAACCAACGTTAATGGCGGGCAATTGAATTTTACAGCCTTGATGTTCAATGCCGGATTTCGATACACTAAAATGCAGGCTTTCAAACCGTTTATCAGCTTTTCACAAAGCTTTAGTGTAGCTGATTTAGGATTGGTCTTACGCGCAGCAAAAGAAAATACCGTAAGTAATACTTCCATCAAAGCTGTAAAAGCGAATAATTATGAAGTAGGATTTTCGGGGGATGTTGGTCGCTTATCGTATGAGGCTGCAGCCTATTATAGTACGTCGACACTGGGGGCATCGTATGTATTTGTGGATGGCAATCCGCAGATCGCGCGGTCACCGGAGAAAATTTATGGATTTGAACTGTCGGCCAATTATCGCATACACCCGATTATGGAGTTGGGAGCAAGCTATTCTTATACCGAAGGTAAGCGGGAGCTATCAGATGCCACCAAGATATATCTTGGTGGGGATCGTATCAATCCGCCAAAGATCACAGCCTATGCAACAATTCATCCCACGGCTAAATGTACTTTGACTACGCAGCTGGTCAATACCACCGGCCGTGATCGCTTTGACCAGGTCAATGGGCTTTACAGTTATGGTACTGGTCCCGTAAAATCTTTTACCATCATTAATTTGTCATCCAGCTATGAAATACGTCGCAGCACCGTGCTTAGACTGGGCGTGGAGAACCTTTTCAATAAAGACTACTTCACTGTGATCTCACAATGGCAGTCTAATAACATGAATTATGTAAAAGGGAATGGTGCCCGCATGAACATCAGCTTGGCACATGCGTTTTAACAAAAATAATCGTCTAAAAATATAGCGGGCTTGTACAGCCCGCTATTGAAAAGGTCTATCCAAGTGTTTTCTTTATTGAAGCAAACGCTCTGACAGGGAACGTGCCAACACCTTTAAACTTTGGTGGGGCTGCAGTAAAAGTAAAGCCCTCCTCAGGCAATGACGCCAGATTGCACAGGTGTTCGACGATCAGGATTTGTGCACCCAACAGCGTGGTATGGACTGGCCGTGTTCTTCTCGTTGTGCAATCAATATTGTGTGAATCAATACCGACAAGTTTTACAGCGCAAGCGGCTAGATATTCCGCGGCGGCCTCAGTCAGATAAGGATGATTTTCATAATAAAGTTCGGTATTCCAATGGGCATCCCATCCGGTGTGGATCAGGACCGCTCGATTTCTGATCTCCTTATTTTTTAGATGTTCTTCCGTAATTTCCAATCCTTGTGTATATGGCACGCGTATCACAACAGCGTCTAGCCCTACAAAGGCACTCAAATCCACTTCTGAAAGATCTTTTCCATTTTCATATCGGTGGAAGGGGCAATCGATATAGGTACCTGTGTTGGTCACTAACTCAATCTTGCCGATCTGAAACTCGGTTCCTTCATCGTAGTATTGCTTCGAATCGGCTCTGGAAAGATAATCACATATGATAGGAGCGGGCAGACCTTTATAGGTGACCAGTCCGTCCTGGATGGTATGGCTAAGGTCGACCAAGAGTTGCCCTTCGGTCTCCACAACAGGGGCTTTGCGTTTATGCGCTTCCGTAAAAATTTGCTTATTCAGGATATTTACTTTCCCGGCCATCAAAAGTCGGAGATCTTTGATGATATAGTCAGCTAGCTCCTCATCGCTTATCGCATCGCCGGTGATATCAAGCCTAAAGTCTTCACCTTTAAGGCTACCGCCATTGGTAAAATATACTTCAAAATCAAATTCACTCTTTTATCCATTGTAAAGTCTGTATTGATGCCATAACCAAATTGCAGGAAGAAGCGATAGATTCGATAAATTCTGCATGAATGGAATCGCCAAATTGTTGCTGTAAATTTGTATGTTTACGAAGTTAAGGAAAATTTAGCTTATTTAAACTGCACACTTATACAGGAGAAAAGCGTTATACTTGGCTATCGAAAGCGGATCAGGCCGTGGAGCTGCTACTGGTAACAGGATCATCGCACCCTGGCACCACAATACCAGAAACGCACAATTATCGGGGGACCTTGACGATAGTTCGCGATAACAGCAGGATAGATGTCCGATTACGCTTCGTCTTTGGTATTCCTCACCAAACTGATTCCCGAAGAAAAGAAAAGCAAGCCGAGTACGCCGATCACTATTAATGTCGTGTAATCTGTACTTTTGTTTATTATTTCATAGGCAACATAGCCAAGGCCGGTGATACCCAAAATGGTTAGGATCGTTCCGAAAATACGTTTTACATTCATCAGGTTTTTATTTATCAATTATACAGTTGCGAAAGATCTGCTTAAATAGGCCTGGATCTGCCTGTATAAAATGTGCATTTAAAAAAATATCTGTGTTCTACTTGCAATAGGACAACAAAGCAGGCACAATAGTTTTCGATTTCTTTTACCGCCTGTGTTGACTAGCCCATTTGGGAAGAAATAGCCGTTGTGTTGAACATGAATTTCCGGATTAGCTTGCAGCTGCTGAGGTAACCAAGGCTGAGTATTTATTGATCTTATCTGAATTTTTCCCTGAACTCGACAGGTGTCGTTTGTGTTTTCTTTTTGAAGAGCGTACTGAATGACTGCGGGTGCTCAAAACCGAGCTCATAGGCAATTTGGCTTACGGATAGCTGTGTCGTCGAAAGCTTTTCTTTTGCTTTTGCGATCAATTTTTCGTGGATATGCTGCTGGGTATTCTGTCCGGTTAAAAAGCGCAACATATCGCTTAGGTAATGCGGAGAAAGATTCATAAGGTTGGCTACGGACTGTACAGTAAGCAGACCGTCTTGTGCATATTTATTATTTTCGAAGTAGTCACTCAACACTTCTTCAAATTTTGCCAACAACTGATGGTTGCTATTCTTGCGTGTGATAAACTGTCTTTCATAAAATCGTTTTGAATAGTTGAGCAGCAGCGCTATTTGTGCTAATACAATCTCCTGCGTATGTCTATCAATATGTGTACACTCCCGGTCAATCTTAAGGAGGATATCGATCAGATCGTCCTCCTCACGCTCGGAGAGATGAAGGGCCTCATTGACGGCATATGAAAAAAATCCAAACTCTCCGATACGGGTTGCCAGCGGATGATTGAGTATAAAATCTTCATGAAAGATCAGTAAATAGCCGGCCCCACAATGTACATTCTCGAGATCCAGGTACTGCACCTGATTTGGTGCAGTAAAGCTGAGAACCCCTTTATCGTAATCATAATATTGCTGCCCGTACCTGATTTTCCCTATAGCATCTCGCTTTAGGGCGATGCAGTAAAATTTATTCACAAAGCCTTTCCATATCTCATCTTCTAAAAAGATACTTTCTGATAGGTTGATTACACTAACCATCGGATGCTTTGGCTGAGGCAGTGACAATAAACGGTGAAAATCGGAAACGGAAGCAATGCTGTTCATAACGATAAATTTAAGTATTAATAATCCAAAAGTCCCATACTGAATTCATCATAAGGGGCACCGGTATCGGTTCCCAGCGGAATAATGGCCTCCAGCTTATCCATATCGGCTTGATCCAGCTTGATCTTAGTTGCTTCGATATTCTGTTCGACATATTTTCTACGCTTTGTACCTGGAATAGGTACAAATCCCTTTTGCATGATCCAAGCGAGGGCAAGTTGTGCGCTGCTTACATTTTTGATCGTAGCCATGCTTTCTATAGCCTCAACCAGTTCGATATTTTTATGAAAATACTGCTGCTGAAAACGCGGGATCGCCCTCCTGAAATCATTTTCCGGCAAATCATCAATCGAACGGATCTGTCCGGATAGAAATCCACGTCCAAGTGGGGAATATGCCACAAACCCGATACCCAGATTGTCAAGGGTCTGCAAGACGCCCTTTTCTTCCACCGTTCTTTCAAACAATGAGTATTCACTCTGAACCGCAGTAATGGGATGCACAGCATGGGCCCTGCGTATCGTTTCTGATGATACTTCTGACAAACCGATATATTTTACCTTCCCTTCCCGTACAAGATCTGCCATCGCTTGAACGGTCTCTTCGATCGGCGTATTCTTGTCCAGACGATGCATGTAATAAAGGTCAATATAATCTGTGTTCAGATTTTTCAAAGAGCGTTCGACGGCCTTTTTTACATATTCCTTTCTCCCGTTGATAGCCCATGTCACTTTGTTACTATCATTGATCTCCCAGCCAAATTTTGTCGCAATGATATAATGGGCCCGATTGTTTTCAACAGCCTTTGCAATAAGTCTTTCATTTTCAAATGGGCCATATAGGTCGGCCGTATCGAGAAAATTTCCGCCCAGTTCAAAAGATCGATGAATGGTCGCGATAGCCTCTTTTAGGTCTACTTTTCCATACATATCGGCATCTTCAAATCCAGTCATACCCATACATCCTAGACCTATTTTAGGAATTTCCAGTCCTTGACTTCCTAATTCAATGTGTTCTATGCTCATATTTTTCGTTTTTTGATGCTACAAATTTCATTAGAAATCATTGTTGCAACGTAAGCAAAATACCGAAAGTTGTATGCAAAATACGGTAGCAGCGCTTAGGTAACAACCTTTTAGCGTGCTGACAGCCTGGCGTCACACATAGCGGAGAAGTTGGTAAATGACACATTCAGGTTGAAATTATGAACCGACAATCAATTTAAAACCCTTGCCGCGGATATTAATAATTTTGACCGCTGGATCACCTTCCAAAAATTTGCGCAGCTTGCTGATAAACACATCCATGCTACGGCTATTGAAATAACTATCGTCGCCCCATACGTAATCCAGGGCGACTTTACGATCGAGTACCCAACATCACAGACACACGCCTTGAGTACGCTGTATGTTGTCGGTACATCCTTATTTATAAAGGCAAGCTGGAGCTACGGTAGCTATAGGAGCAGTGCACTTGACCCCATTGCCAATGGCTTTCTGGATGCCGCCATACGTTACAAACCATTGAAAAGTAAACATAGTGTGGAGCTGAATGTAAATAATATTTTCGATAAAAAATCATTTACAAGCTACAGTTTAAGCCCAAATTTGGAAAATCGGCAGGTCATTCCACTGCGCGGCTGCCAATCGGTATTGAAGTATAGTTTTCTGTTTTAGGGATAACAAGGAGAAAATTGGTATAGCTGATTATTGGGGCTATAATCAAATCGGAGCAGCTAATGGCCAGCTCCGATTTAAATATGCATTGGATGAGTTTCCGTCAGCGTTGTCATTACTTTGCCAAAGGAATCTCGGCGATATTGTAATAGACCTTTAGTCCTCTTTCCTCCGCCAACCTTACATCCTCATCGGCGCCTTTGGATTCACCATTGATTCGTAGTACAGCGTCACATTTTTCCAGCATCTGATGGGCTACCGGATATTGAATTTCCTCCCATTGTTGGTCACCGACTTTCGTCGATCCTGCCAGTTTTATTAAGGGAAGCGCCATCCATTCTCCTATCAAGGGAATGTGTCCTTTGCGAAAAATATCCAGTGCAAAAGATTCAAGGTTGTCCAGATTTCTTTTCATCAAGATCGGATCGTCGTTGGTGCCACCACGATAGGGGCCTGCAATTAAAATAAGCATAGTTTTGTACCTTTGTTAGTCGAGGCTAAGTAACGAAGTCATCGGTCGAAAAAAAATAAACTAGTTTAAGGTTTCTGATTTTTTTCGCTTAATCATACTTAAAAATTCAGCTGTTATGCCTAAATATGAAGCAATCTGTTTTTGCTTTACCTTATTTGCGACTTCTGGATATTTTTTTATAAATATGTTGTAGCGCTCCTCCGCTGTCATCGAAAGATTTTGTACGACACGCAATTGCTCACGTATATACG
This sequence comes from Sphingobacterium sp., assembly GCA_029239355.1. GTDB lineage: Bacteria > Bacteroidota > Bacteroidia > Sphingobacteriales > Sphingobacteriaceae > Sphingobacterium. The sequence continues at coordinate 11,092 of JAQZAZ010000017.1, read as the reverse complement.
CATTCTGCATCAATATCCTGAAAAAACGCTCAAATTGTGGTACCGACCGATACAGCTGTTCCAAATCGTCTTTCTTTAATTGGTATACGATGCTGTCTTCGATTGTTTCTATCGTCAACATGGCTGGAAGCGTATTTATAAAGCAATACATATCCGTGACCCACCAGTCTCTTACTGCAAACATAATTGTCGATTCTCTGCCCGAAACATCCAGATAAAATGCCCTTAATGCCCCGGAATCAACAAAAGAAATTGAATCACATAACTGCCCCTGTGCAAGCACCTTAGTTTTCCGGGCGAGCTTCCTTTTCCTTAACAGGGATAAAAACAGCTCTCGCTCGCTATCAGTGAGCGCAATATGTTTATAAACATTTTCCAAAAGTGAACGGTGTTCCATATGTTGTCAAGCTACAAATTTCTTTGGATTTCATACGCTTATCACCACAAATTCGGCGAAAAATATATCGCCCGATGGAGCTGAAAGGCTTTAACACCTCTTTTTAAAGAACTTAAGAACATTAGCTAGCGTATTTAGTTTAAGTGAACCTTCATTTTCTTTAGAAATGCAGCAATTAACCTGAACTGAAATTTTTCCAATCTGACTATTGTTTCAATAAAATATATTTTTTAGCTTTGGTTTAATGTAACAGAGGTGTTACATTATTCACTCGTTAGTTTTTCATGTGGCCACGTTGTAAGCTGACTTAAATTATGATAGATTAAAAAAATAATAACGTATGGAATTTAGAAAAAAAATCCTATTTGGGTTGATCCTTTCCGTTTCCGCTACCATGGTAGCTTGCAACAAAAACACTGAAATTACAGCTCCACAAGATTCTTCTGAACTTAAAGCAGTCGCATCAGCTGATATACCAGCTGGTTTTAAGGATGCGCATGTGTGTAAAGACGTCTATTTGCCTGGTGGAACTGATCCTAGAGGCGCGGTCATCACGGCTAAAAAATGGACCAATGGAAGCGTCATTACCGTGCGCCTATATGGTGGGTCAACCAAAGTACGCCAAAAAGTGATGCAATATGCCAATGAATGGTCCAAATATGCTAATATCACCTTTCGGTTTGTTACCAGTGGTAAGGCTCAGTTAAGAGTCACTTTTACTGAAGGTGCCGGATCGTACTCTTATATCGGGACCGACGCGCTTCGAATTGCTTCCAATCAGGAGACAATGAATTTTGGCTGGTTTGATGATAATACTTCTGATACCGAATTTAGCCGAACAGTAATCCATGAATTTGGTCACGCACTGGGAATGATCCATGAACACCAACATCCACTGGCGGCTATCCCTTGGGATAAAGATAAGGTCTATGCTTATTACGCGGGCTATCCAAATTATTGGACTCAAAGTGATGTCGATAATAATTTGTTTGCAAAATATTCAACGACTCAGACGCAATATAGCAATTATGACAGTAGTTCAATCATGCATTATTCGATCAGTAGCCAGCTGACGACCAATGGATTCAGCGTCGGAAACAATACGGTACTGTCTGCGACTGATAAGTCTTTTATCGCGCAGGTGTATCCCAAAAACTAACGATTAAATTTTAACTTCTTCCCTACACCCAGCATATCCGGGGTGTAGGGTATTTATTAGGCATGAAAAACTACATTACCCTTTTGTCTTTAGGCTTACTTTCCGGTGTGACCATCGCGCAGGAAAATACCACTAAATTGACGATAATGCCTAGTATAGCCTGGAATCAGGAAAAATTGGACTGGAATATTGCGGGCGACGAAAATGGCAAAAATCCAACTGTACTTTCTGAACTCAAATGGCGAAAACTCAGGGGGCCAGAACTCGGCATATCATCTATCGTCACACTATCTCCAGACTTTGAAGCAATGGTTTCAATTAGCCATTTTTACATTACCCAAGGTGTCGTAAATGACTCCGACTATGCAAGCGACGATAGAACGGTAAAAACAGCTGACTTTGACTTCAAAGCTGATCGTGGTCATGCAACTAGCGCCCAAGCTGAAATTTATTACAGCATCCGAAAGACTGAAAAGTTTAGCCTTGCAGCGCATACGGGATATTTTGGCCGTTATCAGACTTTGTATATGCTTGATGGCAAGCAGCCTCTTGTCGTCGATAGAGAATTGAAAAGTACTTATAAACCCAGATGGCATGGTATTATTCTAGGATTGAATACAGCTTATCATGTCGGTCAATGGCATGTTTGGACGGGGATAAGTGGCGTCTATTTTCCGCGTTATTCGGCCAATGCCAATTGGAACCTGCAGGAGGAATTTAATCATCCGATCAGCTTTACTCATAAAGCTAAAGGTATGGGCTGGGAAGCAAACCTGCAATTGCAACGTCAGGTGGCTAAGGCAATTTACCCTTTTTTACAGGTGGGTTATACAGGGCTCACAACCAGAACAGGAACAGACCAGCTGTTTAAAGCCGATGGGACGAGCCTTACGACGCAGCTGAATGATGTGAATTCTTCAAGTTTTCGTATCGGAATGGGGGCCAGAATCCAGTTTTGATGCGGATGGGCAGTTGAAACATATAACTGATATTTCGATTGATAAAAGGTTCCTGTGACTTGCTGTATTTGATCAATTTTTGTATCATTGGGGATATCATAACCAATGCAGCATCTGAAGTTTTTTTTATCCGCCTGTCGCTACTTATTCCTTTTACTCGTATTAGGTCAGTCTTCTGCTTTTGCACAAGTCAATACCTATGCATTCAAAACCTTAACATCTGACCAGGGATTGGTTCATAATCACGTAAATTGTGCACTCCGGGATAAGTATAATTATCTCTGGTTTGGTACGGAATCTGGCCTGAGCCGATTTGATGGTGTACAATTTACGAATTTCCGTTATTCTGCCAGTAAGGGGACAGGTCTGAGCAGCAACGTCATTTCTGCTATTTTCGAGGGCCCTGAAGGCAATGTCTGGATCCGTACCGCCAATCAGATGAATGTATATGATCAGCGTTCGGGCACCATCGTTCAACAGCTTGACTCGATACTGGCCAACTTAAAATTGCCCATTAAAGATGTATATATCATTCGGCAGATAGATGCTCAGACCTTTGCAATACTGTATAGCGATCGCTCGTTGGGTCTGTATGATAAACTAAAAAAGACCTATCGGCCGGTTCCCAGACTGACCGCCAGCAGTAGGATCACCGATGTCATCCCCGGTCAGGGACAAGGCATTTGGGTGATCTATGACAATGGCCTGCTCGGCCTTATTGATACTAAGTCATTACAAAGCATCCGGACGACCAGGCTGCCCTCAACAAATAAACCGGTAAATTTTAATCTATTTGCGGATAAAGATGGCGATCTATGGGTCTTCTCAAAAGATATTCCTATTGGTGTGTATTGGCTTGACGCAAATAACTGGTCTGTCAATCATCTCCAAAAAGAATTGTCAAACCCTTTTGTGGGCAATATCGTACAGGACGATAAGGGGTCTATCTGGTTAGGTACTGATCATGGTGGAATAAACGTGTTTAATAAGAGTAATCATTCTGTTGAGATCATCGGCAATGACCGGTATGACTTAAGAAGCCTTCCTTATAATAGTATAACTTCCTTGTACAAGGATAAATCGGGTATTATCTGGGCCGGCACCTACAAAGGCGGTATCAGCTATTATCATCCAAATCTGTTGCTGTTTTCATTAATTAAAAATTATCCCGGATTGCCCAAATCACTTCCCTTTGATGATGTCAATAAATTTGTCCAAGATCGTAAGGGTAATCTTTGGATCGGGACAAACGGAGGTGGGTTGCTTTATTATGATCGTGTGAAAAAGACTTTCAAACAGTACCTGCATGACGCGCATAATCCAAATAGCTTGAGCAGCGATGTCATTGTTTCACTATTCCTAGATACCGATGATATACTGTGGATAGGAACATATCGCGGGGGGATGTGTCGATTCGATGGCAAAAATTTTAAAGTTTTTTATCGCGATCCGCGACCTGGAAAATTGAATGATGATAGCGTATGGGAAATCTTTGAAGATAGCTCGCATCGGTTTTGGGTAGGAACATTGAGCAGTGGTCTGTATCTATTCGATAAAAAAACGGAACGCTTTTCTAAAGCATATAACCAGAAGGGGCTAACGGTAAATCACAATTACATCTCGGTCTTATTCGAGGATTCGAAAAAGCGGTTGTGGATCGGCACGGCCACAGGCTTAGCCGTACTGGATCCAGACGACAAGATTACCCACATCAGCACGACTAGCTCGCCAAAGAAACTTAGGAATGATCTTATTTATGACATAAAGGAGGATAAGCAAGGTCATATCTGGGTAGCTACGCAAGATGGACTACATATCATCGAAGGTGGGAAAATAACTTACCTGACAACAAAGGATGGCCTTAGCGACGATGCTATCCTGGCTTTATTGGTCGATAATCACGGAAATATCTGGGGCTCTAGTGTAAAGGGCTTGTCCGAAATTGTCGCTACTCGACAGGCTCACAAGTTTATAATCCGCAATTTTACACAAGAATTGGGCCTGCAGAGTAATGTGTTTAATGAAAACGCGGCTTTAAAGATGGGGGATGGTAGACTTATTTTCGGTGGTCCCAAGGGATTCAATTTTATCGACCCGGCAAGAATCAGGGGAGAGGGTGAACTGATTTTACCCGTGTTGTCCAATCTCTATTTATTCAATAAGCGGATAGCAGTAGGCGAGGAATTTTCGGGACGTGTTATCTACAATCAATCGCTCAATAATCTGAAAGAGCTCAGCCTGCCGCACAACCTCAACGCCTTATCGCTGGAGCTGTCGACCTTTGATTATCTGCAGCAACATAGTGGACTCTACCAATATCAATTGGCAGGTCTGAGTGACGAATGGTTTGATTTTGAACCTGGAACTATGCGGGCCAACTTTACCAACCTTGGCTCGCGCACTTATCATTTGTATATTCGGCGGGCCATCGACTCGAATAGCTGGTCTGAAGGTGTTCTTCTGCTAACGATTGATATACAACCTCCGTTTTGGCGTTCAAACTGGGCTTTTGTTTTTTATGCCGGACTTGCATCGGCTGCTTTATGGGCATTTTCTTATTTAACAAAACTGCGCACTAAGACGCGCAACCAACTCTATCTCGCAAATGAGCAGGCGCTGCAGGCTAAAGAACTGGACGCGTTGAAAACGCGCTTCTTTACCAATATAAGCCATGAATTTAGGACACCCATCAGTTTGATCCTGACCCCCACACAGCACTTACTCGAGGAGGAACAGCATGAAGGTAAAAAAGCAGATCTCAACCTCATCAAGAAAAATGCGGATCGTCTACTGAAATTGGTGAATCAGTTACTGGATTTTAGAAAGCTGGAAAAAAGTGAGCTAGAACAGAGCGAGGAATATGGTGACCTGATGGGATTTATCCGTGAGCAGCTTGATGCATTCGTCGGGTTGGCACAGAGTAATCGGGTGGTGCTCCAGACGCATATTGACCCGGATTCCTGTACCGCTTGGTTTGATAAGAATAAACTGGAGAGTATTATTTTCAATCTGGTTTCAAATGCAATCAAATTCAGCCCACTGGACGGGATTGTGGCATTTAAAGCTAAAATTGAGGCGACAGTGACGGCAAAACTGCTCACTATTGAAATCAGGAATACGGGTACGCCCATTCCCGAACCGCTTCAAGCCCGCGTATTTGAACGCTATTTTCAGCTGGAAGTACCCAATGGTAAACTGAACCAGGGTACTGGTATTGGACTTTCGATCGTTAAAGACTATGTGGAATTTTTGGGCGGCAATATTACCCTAGCGAGTAATCAGCAATGGACTACATTTTCTGTACAGTTGCCCATACAGACCGTCAATGTAGCTACCGAGGCACATGACATTGCAAATCAGGACCGGCCATGTATTCTAGTGCTCGAGGACGATGCTGATTTCATGCAGTATCTAGAGCGGACACTAGGTCTGGAATATACAATTGTTGCGGCACATACGGTCAGTGAAGCAAAATCACTCCTAGCCAGGCAGCAGATTGATCTGGTTTTGACCGATCTGAGCCTACCTGGTGAAAGTGGATTGGATCTCTGTCGCTATCTCAAGGATCAGGTCAAGTATGCCCATATCCCGGTGCTTATTGTGACCGCAGTCGTCAATCAGAAAACTGAATTGGAGGCACTGCAGGCCGGCGCCACCGACTACATCAATAAACCTTTTAATATCAATTTATTGCGATCTAAGCTGGCACAGATCCTCAGTCAGCAGCAAAAAATGGTAAAACGCTATAAAAAACAGATTAATGTCAATCTTGCACAACCTGAAATAGCATCCGCGGATGAACAGTTTATCCGCACTCTTGTGAAGGAAATCGAACAGGACTTAAGCGACTCGTCGCTATCGGTCGAATTGCTTGCAAAACGAATGAATATCACACGGGTTGGACTCTATAAAAAAGTACTTGCGATCACGGGGTATTCTCCCATGGAATATATCCGGCATATCCGGCTCAAACGGGCCATGCATCTGGTACAAAATTCCAAATTATCCATGGCGGAAATCGCTTATGAAGTGGGATTCGGAAATCCGAAACAGTTCAGCAAGTATTTTAAATCCGCATTTGGCAATTTACCTTCTTTTTATCGTAAACAGCTTTAAAGCAACGAAATAACTATTATTTGATTCGATTGAGGCTTTTCCAGGTTAACAAATTAGCCCCTAAATGTTAACAAACCATAACCATAAGACAACCGGTTGCATTCTATATTTGAAATGTTCTTTTGATAAAAAAGGACAATGAATAACCAAGGGAATACAGTAACCAATAAATCTTATTTAAATGCGCAACTTAACGTATGCTTTAAGCGGTTTGATGCTCGTCGCGATGATGCATCAGGGATTCGGGCAAGTCAACAAAGCTCATTATGAAAAAACATCAACAGGCATTAAAGTCAGCTTCAAAAATTCGGAAACTTCAATCGATCAGGATGTCTATCTGGATGTCGTAACGGACAAAATCGTTCGGGTGACGGCCGTTCCTGCAGGTGCCGCCTTTCCAAAGCAATCTAGCCTCGTAATCGTAGATTCGCTGCGTCGGCAAGTGAAGTCATTGACCGTAGGATCCACCGACTCGACGGTAAATGTAAAAACGGCTAATGTGCAGGCAATCGTCTCACTCAAAAATGGTAAAGTGGAATTTTTTGATTTAAATGGCCTCCCCATTGTCCGTGAAGCGAAACGGAATTCAAGCTCCTTTACAGCGGATAGTTACAATGGCGATTCATTTTATCGCATCAATCAGGACTTTGTCGTAAATCCTGAAGAAGGAATCTACGGACTTGGACAACATCAGAATGCGGTCATGAACTATAACCGTGGCAAACAGGTTACTTTGTTGCAATACAATACCGAAATCGGCATCCCGTTTTTGATTTCCACCAATAATTATGGCTTACTATGGCACAACTACTCCATTACCCAGGCCGGTGACGTACGTCCCTTATTGCCGTTAAATGCATTTAAACTTTCATCAAAGGAAGGTCAGCAAGGTTGGCTCACCGCCTCCTATGTAAATCGTAAGAATCCAGAGGAAGTCTATCTATCGCGGCCTGAATCCATTATTGATTATGGCTATCTGACGGATCAGCATAAGTTTCCAAAGGATGTGAAACTGGCGGATACGAAAGTAATCTACGAGGGGAGTATCGCATCTCCTTACGCGGGCAAGCATGTGCTGCACTTCAAATATTCGGGTTATATGAAGGTCTGGATAGACGGTGAATTGCTGGCAGACCGCTGGCGGGAGTCCTGGAATGCAGGCACTTTTGAGATTGAAAAGGAAATGGGAAAAGATCAACCACACAAGATCCGCATGGAATGGATACCTGATGGGGGTGAATCTTATTTTACGTTAAATTGGCAAAGTCCAATTCCTGAAGCACGTAAAAACTTATTTTCATTTAATTCGGAAGCTGGAGATGCAATTGATTATTACTTTGTCAAGGGGTCTTCCATGGATGAGGTCATCGCCGGCTATCGGCACTTATCAGGCAAGGCACCGATCATGCCGATTTGGAGCTTTGGCTTCTGGCAAAGCAGGGAACGCTACAAAACACAGGACGAAATAGAACAGGTCGCCGCCGAATTCCGGAATCGGAAAATTCCGATTGATAATATTGTTCAGGACTGGTCTTACTGGAAAGAAAATGACTGGGGAAGCCAAAAATTTGACCGGGATCGTTTTCCTGATCCTAAAGCTATGGTAAAGAAATTACATGATCAACACCTAAAAATCATGATTTCGGCCTGGCCAAAAATCAATGAAGAATCGTCGGCATACAGCGAATTTAAGGCCAATAAATGGATCTATCCGCGCAATATTTATGATGGTCGCAAGGATTGGATCGGAAAGGGCTATACATCGACGTTTTATGATCCTTTTAATCAAGGCGCAAGGGATGGCTTCTGGAAATTATTAGACAACAACCTATTTAAGATAGGTATAGACGCCTGGTGGATGGATGCAAGCGAACCGGATATCCATTCGAACATCGACCTGGATGAACGCAAATCTGTTTTTCAGCCCAGTATTGGCTCTTCTGTTCGCTACTATAATGCTTTTCCATTGCAAAACGCAAAGGGGATCTATGAAGGGCAGCGTGCTACAGATCCCAACAAACGGGTTTTTATCCTGACACGTTCATTTTTTGCAGGACAACAGCGGTATGCGGCGGCGGCCTGGAGCGGCGACATTGCCTCCAGATGGCATGACATGAAAGACCAGATTGCCGGTGGTATAAATTTCTCGATGTCGGGTACGCCATATTGGACAATGGACGCAGGTGGGTTTCTGGTTGAAAACAGATTCCATAAGCCCAATGCGACTGACCTAGAGGAATGGCGTGAAATGAACAGCCGCTGGTACCAATATGGTTCTTTCTTGCCCTTGTTCAGGGCACATGGGCAATTCCCTTACCGGGAACCTTATCAGATTGCCCCTGCGGGACACCCTGCATATAACAGCATGATTTACGCAATCAATCTGCGCTATAAACTACTTGCCTACAATTACAGCCTGGCTGCAAAGACATTTTTTGAAGATTATTCGATGATCCGGGCACTGGCAATGGATTTTCCACAGGATAAAGATGGATTTGACATCAATGACCAATATCTCTGGGGGGCTTCCTTATTGGTAAATCCGGTCACGGAAAAAGGAGCGACTTCCCGGAAAATCCACTTTCCGAAAGGAGCAGACTGGTATGATCTATACAGCGGCCATAAGGTGGCGGGCGGGCAGAACTTGCCTATTTCAACATCTTATGAACGTATTCCGGTATATGTCAAAGCTGGAGCCATATTGCCTATCGGCCCCGTCATGCAATATACAACCGAGAAAAAGCAGGATGTGCTGGATCTTTATGTCTATGATGGTGCGGATGGTCATTTTTCATTGTATGAAGATGAGGGTGACAATTATAATTATGAGAAAGGCAAGTATAGTCAGATCGACTTCAACTATGACCATACCACAAAAACATTGTCTTTGGCTAATCGTAAAGGTGAGTTTGAGGGTATGCTGTCCCAAAGAAAATTCAATGTCGTTTTTGTCAATGACAAAAATTCCGTGGGGGTAGATAGTGAAAAGAAAAAAACAACGGTGATCTCCTATAGTGGAAAAGCCTTACAAGTTAAATTAAAATAAGTAACAACCAATTTTTAAATCAAATCATATGATAAGCAAACAATTGTTGAGCAGGGGCGTGGCTGTCGTGGTCATGACCAGCGTGACCTCATTTGTCTGGGCACAGTCCTTTACAGGATCGGTTGTTTCGGCTGATTCCGGCTTGCCGATCGGGGGGGCGAGTATCAAAGTAAAGAATCAGCAGACTGCGACAAGCAGCGACGAATCGGGGAAGTTTTCATTGACCGCTGCCAAAGGCACGGTACTGACGGTATCCTATGTGGGTTATCGAACGGAGGAAATTACGGTGACTGGTCCCAACATGACGATTCGCCTGCAGCCCAGTGCTTCGGACCTTGAAGAAGTAGTGGTAATCGGTTATGGTGTACAAAAGAAAAAGTTAAATACGGGTGCAAACCTGAAGGTCGAGGGCGAAGAACTTCAAAAACGGAATCAATTGAATCCTTTACAGTCCTTGCAGGGACAAGCTCCGGGGGTATCCATCACCTCGACATCGGGCCAGCCGGGGGCAGACATGAAGGTGGTTGTCCGTGGGTTGGGGACGATAGGCAACTCGGGGCCCCTTTATGTCATTGACGGGGTACCAGGCGGTGATATTTCGGTCTTGAATGCGGCTGATATCCAGTCCATAGATGTATTAAAGGATGCCGCTTCTGCTGCGATCTATGGCTCTCAAGCCGCCAATGGTGTTGTCCTGGTGACGACAAAGATGGGGGCTGCGGGCAAAAGTGTGCTCTCTTTTGATGGTTATACGGGTATACAGAATGTATCGCGCAAAGCTAAGTTGCTCGATGCCAACCAATATAAAGCCATCATGAACGAGCAATCGCTGAACTCTGGAGCTTCGATGATTGATTTTGATAAGATGGAGGGCCTGGCAAATACCAATTGGATGGATTATATGTTCAAGGACAATGCAAAAATGGATAACTACAATGTTGCACTGACCGGCGGATCAGAAAAGTCTACCTATGCCTTGTCAATGAATTATATTGGTCAGGAAGGGATAGTGGGGGGCAAAGATGTGTCCAATTACCAACGTTATGGTTTCAGAACAAATTCCGAACATAAGCTCTTCGACAATTTTGTAAAAATCGGTCAGCACCTCAATTTTAACTACATTAAAAATCGTGGTATCGGTGTCGGCAATCAATACAACAATACACTGCGGGGTGCTTTCGCTACTTCGCCCTTATCGCCGGTCTACTCCGACAATGGCTTATATGGTAGCCCGTTTAACGACACCTCAAACTCGCCTTGGTACAATGGCGATAGCAATCCCTATGGGGTCATGATGACCAACTCGAACAACAACAATGATGGTCAAAAATTACTTGCAGATATCTTCGCAGAGGTAGAACCGATCAAAGGCTTGAAAGTACGCTCGCTATTGGGATTCAATTATTATGCATCCG
>JAQZAZ010000144.1 GCA_029239355.1 Sphingobacterium sp. | reverse complement strand
TATATTTAAAAGTTGGTAGGAAACGACCAACTTTTTTTGTGAAAAATCAGCAGATTAGATGTCAGAGAGTACGGCAAATACGTTTTTAAAGGAAAGTGCACAGAAAGCATTTGACACCAAACATCGCGATATTATCAATTACAATATCGACAAATACAGTATTGCTTTTGAAAAAGGGAAAAGCAAATTTGCAGACCTTGAGAATTCCAAAATAAAAGCAAATTTGATCAAATGGAAAGTAATGGAAAATCTCGATCGATATCTATTACAATTTGAAGCAAATTTTACTGCACGTGGCGGGAAAATAATTTGGGCCAACGATGCTGATGAGGCGCGAGAGGAGATCTACAAAATTATAGCACTCAAAAAAACAAAATCTGTTGTAAAATCGAAATCCATGGCTACAGAAGAGATTGAACTCAATCATTTCTTGGAGTCCAAAAATATCGAAGCAATTGAGACGGATCTCGGAGAATATATTATTCAGTTGTTAGACCAAAAACCTTACCATTTCGTTACGCCAGCGATGCATTTAAGCCTGGAAGAAATCGCTAAACTTTTTCACGAAAAATTTGATACCCCTTTGGATGCTTCGGCAGAACAACTCACATTAAAAGCCCGTGAATTACTGAGGGACAAATATCTGGCTGCAGAGGTGGGTATTACGGGAGCTAATTTTTTAATCGCCGAAACAGGCAGTATAGCAATTACAGAAAACGAAGGAAATGCACGTCTGACGTCTACGTTCCCAAAAACACATATCGCTGTTGTAGGTATTGAAAAGATTATTCCAACGGTACAAGATCTAGAAATATTTTGGCCACTTTTATCTACGCACGGTACCGGTCAAAACTTAACGGTTTATAACACGTTACTTACAGGGCCAAAACAGCCTTATGAGTCCGATGGACCTGAAGAAATGTATGTTATCTTGCTCGACAACGGACGGAGTAATCTATTAGCACAGAAAGAACAACGCCAAGGCTTGTATTGTATCCGCTGCGGGGCCTGTTTAAATGTATGCCCCATTTATCAAAATATCGGCGGCCATACTTACGAAACAACCTATCAGGGGCCTATTGGTTCCTTAATTTCTCCGCATTTAAATGGAATGAAAGAGTTTAAACATTTAAGTTATGCATCTACCCTCTGTGGCAAATGTACAGAAGTATGTCCTGTGGGTATTGACATCCAACGTATGCTCCTTATTAACCGAAAGGATTCGGTAGAACAGGGCTTATCGACTAAAACAGAGCAAAAAATCTGGAACTGGTTTACATATGGTATCCAACGCCGAAAATTAATTGATTTTTTTGGCGGAAAATTCAAGAATTTCTTCCTTAAAAAGTTTTTCAAAAAAACATGGGGCGATCAACGTGAGCTTCCGAAGTTAGCGGAAAAATCCTTTTCCAAACAATGGAAGGAACAGCAAAAAAATAAGGAATAGCTTATTCCAAAGCCAATGCAAACTTGTATTGCTTGTCATGCGAATAAATTCTTTTCCGATGGTCGCAGACCAAAAAACCAAATCTCCACAAAGCTAGGTAGTTTATTCAAATTGATTGATATCAACATAAAAAAGGGGATCATGGATCCCCTTTTCAACTAACACTCACCAATTATTAATATGAAAACTATTACTTTTATTAACCTTATGTTGTTTTCGCATCAGCATCACCAGCTTGCTCATTCACACCTTTCTGAAAATCTCCTTTCTGCATTTGTCGATCTTTTCTCCAATGTTCTTTGCGCATTTTATGATTTTCAGCGTAAGAATCCTTCAATGTTTTTTGTTGCTCTGCCGTCAATAAAGCCATCATTTTTTTATGATCAGCAGTACGTTGTTTTCTCATTTTTTCACGATACAATTTGCGCTCAGCAGCTATTTTTTTATGATCCTGTGCTTGCTTCAAATGAAATGCATATACCTCTTTGCGTTGTTGATCCGTAAACTTCAACTTTTGGTCCATACGATCTGTTTTGATCTTAGCCCATTCTTCAGGATTTTTATTTCTTAAACCACTGTACTTCCTATCTTTCGAATGCTTGTGCATTGGAGCATTCATTTCTTTTGTATCTGATTTAAGCTCCCTATTCTCTTGTGCGAAACCTGTCAACATTAATCCGGATAACACAAAACTTAACATCAATTTTTTCATCTCTTTACTTTTATAAATCAACAATCTTTCAACTTGAATAGGCCATCTTTTCAACCTATTTATTTATAAGAGTGTTGTTGACCACGGAAAGTTTAAAACGTCATCTGTTAAATAAAGTTAAGAAAGATGTTATTGAGAGATTGCGCTCAAACGGATAGGTAAAGTATAGGCCACCCGCACAGCACGTCCATTCTGAACTCCGGGTTTCCATTTTTTTGCCTTCTTCAGCAAACTAATTGCAGCCTCTCCTGTTCCGAACTTCATATCTCGTTTTACAGCGATATCAGTCAAGGACCCATCCCGCTCCACAACAAAAGAAACTTCGATTACGCCTGATACTCCTTGATCTAAAGCTGACTGCGGAAAACTATAGTTTTCTGAAACCCACTTCATAAAAGCTGGGAGCCCACCTACCGGAGTAGGCATGATTTCCACCGTAATAAAAGGTTGCTCAGCATTTCCTTCTGTTCCCCCTCCTGACACGGGCCCCACTTTATGCCCCGTAATTCCGCCATCCTTTTTAGACGGACCAAATTCACCTCGTGCAATATGTGTCCCAGCAGCATTCGCCTTTAATGTAATATGGGCGGTCATTGTATTGGGTTTATTCAGCTCATCCTGTGTAGCTACATCCGATGTCACTTTACTTGCTTGTGTAATCTTCGGTTCGGGCATACGCACCAAATCAAACTTCGAAAGATCCTTTGCGATCTGTTGTGGTGCTTTCTCCTGCATTAAAACAGGTTCTTCTTTCACCTCTTCTTCTTTGTCGGTCTCTTTCTGAATTTCATTGAGATCATCAGGAGTTAAAACCTCAATTGTAGTAATTGTTGCAGGTATAGTTTTCTTAAAATATCTGTTATACCCATAAGACCCTACAATCAAAAGTAAGGAGAAAGAAACAACGACGACCAGCCCCACATTGGTTGCTCTATTCGACAAATTCCGCAATTCATAAGCGCCATACATCTTGTTGCGGCCTGCAAAGATTACATCCAGCCATTCTTTGCGATAGATATTCAATTTTGAGTTCATCATAACATTAAAGCTTAAATCTTTTCATTATGATGCACGAAACCCTTATATTTCATAAAAATTTCGCACACACTTATGAAATCACTTTTTTTAGCTATCCTTCTACTAACATTATATGGCTGTGACAACAGTCAAAAACAATCCAAACCAGCGGTTAAGAGTGAAAATAAAGAACAGTCAATTTCACCTTATTTTGGCTTTTTGAATCAACAAAAAGATTCATTAATTGCACTTCCTATGGATCAAGCCATGGAAAGTCCCGAAAAATACAATTATGTTATTATCGAAAATCAAGTTAGCCCACTGGAATTTATACAGAACAAAACTGATAATAAGGAAAGTAATGGCCGACAAACAGCGCAGAACTTTGCAAATAGTGAAGGTTCATTGTTTACAATAAAAAATGAAATTAAGTCGGGGGATTTTGGAATGCTCGTCAATCAGGCGTTCATGAATCAGTATAAAATTGAACCTTTTACAAAAGTTCAGCATGAGACAAGTGCTGAAATTAAGGAAAAACTTGAAAAAAAATATAATAAGAAAATAAATAAAAGTACAACTATCGCTGTGCTGAAAGACAAAGCTGAATTCAATCTAACAGTTTTTGAAAATCAGCAGGATTCAGCGCTAGCCGTATTCTCCTATGCAAAAGAAGATCAGTTAATTAATCTAGATTTTCCGGCCACCTATGATGACATTAGTACATGGCGAATCGATGATGGTGGTCAATTTGATAATGAGGCTTTTCAGATTCTCACCGTACTACGTTCGGAAACAGGCGTTAGTTTTGTCAGCATCTTTTGGGGTGCCGAAGGCTATGAACTAAACTTCTATCAACCCAAAAAAGACAAATTTAGTTCAGCTGCACAGGCCTATGGGTACAGCTCACCCTTATAAAATAAGATATTGTTCCCTTAATCACACTCATTAAAGGAACAATTACTTTACTCTTAAAGATGCATCCTAGCCATCGGAGCGACATCCTGCCCGACAAACTCTCCTTTCAGGAATTTATAATATCCAGCAATGGCAATCATCGCTGCATTATCTGTACAATACTCAAATTTTGGGATAAAAACATTCCAATGATAGTGCTCTCCCATTTCGATCAATCCCTTCCTTAACCCTGAATTTGCTGAAACACCACCCGCTATGGCAATATCCTTTACCCCAGTTTGTTTCGCAGCCTTCTTCAATTTGTTCAATAGGATTGAAACAATGCGGGATTGCACACTGGCACATAGATCTGCCATATTTTCTGTCAAGAAATCAGGGTTCAGTTTTAGCTGATCTTGAACGAGGTAAAGGATTGCTGTCTTTAATCCGGAAAAACTAAAGTTTAGCCCAGGTATCTGCGGTTCGGGTAATTTGTAGGAACTGGAATTGCCCTCCTTTGCAAATTTATCGATAAGTGGACCTCCGGGATAAGGAAGATTTAAGATCTTAGCCGTTTTATCAAAGGCTTCGCCTGCCGCATCATCCAGTGTCTCACCTAATAATTCCATTTCGAAGTAATCTTTTACTAGGACAATCTGCGTATGCCCACCTGAAACAGTGAGGCATAAAAAAGGAAAACTTGGCTTCGGCTCCTCGATAAAATGAGCTAAAATATGTGCCTGCATGTGATTTATATCAATTAATGGAATATCCTGTGCGAGTGCAAATGATTTTGCAAAAGAAGTTCCGACCAAAAGCGCACCTAATAATCCAGGCCCACGCGTAAAACTAACTGCATCTATATGATTTTTGCTTATTTTTGCTTGACGAATGGCTTCGTCCACCGTAGGAATAATATTTTGTTGATGGGCACGTGACGCCAATTCAGGAACAACTCCACCATATTTTGCGTGGATTGCCTGAGTAGCAATAACATTTGAATGAATTTCACCGTTAATACAAATAGAAGCGGAGGTTTCGTCACAAGAGGATTCAATTCCTAAAATAATAGCCATAGCTAGAGGTAATAAATTAGAATACAAAAGTATCAAAAAAATAATTAAAATAATGTCAATAGTCCTGGGTAGTATATTCATTATATTGCTTGCATTGGCATTATCGCTACAGCTGAAACCTGTACAGAACTTTGTTGCCTTGAAGGCTATCAACTATTTATCCAAAGAATTAGATGCCAAAATCAATTTAAAAAGCATCTATTTTAAACCTTTTAAATCCATTGTCATAGAGGGATTCGAAATCTATACACCGCAGGGAAACAAAATAATACAGTCTGAAAAAATTGAAGCCAGCGTCAATCTATCCCAACTAATAGAATTGAACAGGGTTGTCATTAATAAGCTGAAAATTGAAAATACAGAAAGTAATTTCGAACAATATAAGGACAGTAGTAACATCTCCTTCTTAGTACGATATTTCAACCCGCCAAAGAAAGAAAAGAAGAAAAGCTCAAAAAAAATAGTTTTCGATATCAAAGAACTTATCATTAACAATAATTCATTCAACTACGTTAATCACAATCAAACACACTATAATAAAGTTGTTGACTTTGGTGATTTAGGCATATCAAAGCTTAATGCACACTTTAAGAATATTCAGATAGGTTCCAATCAGATCTCAGCTGATATCAAAACGTTCAATCTTAAAGAGAAAAAGGGATTGGTTATCAAAGGACTTCTTGCCCATGCCTCGGTCAGCAACAAGAGCATTGAGCTAACAGACTTTATGCTGGCAACCAACCGCTCTACATTCAAGAATTACCTAAAATTAAGCTATACTAATTTTTCAGATTTTTCAGACTTTATTCACAAAGTCCATGTAAAGATACGTGCACGCGATTCGCGTATACACTCTGAAGATATTGCTTTCTTTTCTTCGCCTATGCATCAGGTCAAGTTTGATGTAAAGATAAAAAAATCTAATCTGGAAGGTACTGTAGCAGCTATAAATGCTTCACAGGTACATTTAACCATCGGAAAAGACACTAAATTAGCAGGTAATTTAAAAATTATCGGTCTACCTGATATCGACAAAACAGACTTCATTACACCGAATGTTTTTATTTCCTCTGAACATAAAGACCTTGAGAATGTCATCCGTGAGCTTGGCCATTTAAAAAATTTCAAACTTCCTGAAGTAGTAACCCTCTTCAATAAATTCGCATTCAAAGGTAGCCTAAATGGTCAGTATAATAACTTTAAAACAAAAGGAACGTTCACCACAGCTATCGGCGATGTTACAGCTGACGGAACATTGGATCTACGCAAAGAAATAAAATACGCGGGTAAGTTTCAGTCCCCAAAATTTGATCTTGGTACGATAACAAAAGTAAAAGATCTTGGCAGTTCGGGCTTCGACCTCCAGCTTAATGGAGTAGGCACCGATCCCAAGCACTTAAAGCTCAATGTTGCCGGCAATCTAACCAATTTCAGTTTCAAACAATACAGCTATCAGCAGATTCAAGTCAATGGAAATATAGATAAACAATTGTTTCTTGGATCAGGAACAATACACGACCCAAATCTCAGATTACAATTTACAACGGATATCGATTGGTCCAGCCGTCCCGACTATCACCTGGATGCGGATATCCAGCAGGCTAATTTAAAAAAGCTCAATTTCTTCCAGGGAGACTCGATCAATATTATTGATACTAAATTCCACACAAGTTTGATTGGAGATAACATCAATAATGTTACAGGGGAATTTAAATCTGACAGTGTAAGTTTCACTTCTTCCAAAGGTAAATTTGCGATTAAAAATATTAATTTCCTTGCAGAAGGAGATCAAGAGGCGCGGTCGCTTACGCTACAATCTGCCATTGGGCATATAGATCTCAAAGGGAGAATAGACCTAAATACGATCGTTCCTTATTTTAAAGCACTCGCCATGCGCTATGCTCCAGCAATAGGATTTGAAAAGAACCCGTTCAATCGTCAGGATTTTGACCTTAATATCAATATCAAATCATTCAGGCCCATTGCGACATTCTTTAGAAAAGATATCTCTCTGGATAGTGGGGCAACGTTGAATGCCAAATTTGCCAGCGAAAAGCAAACCGCAAATTTTAATTTTTATGCCCCTGAATTCAAATATAACGGTATTCGTCTCACCCACCTGATTATCGACCAAAACGCCAATTTAAACAATATGGAGTTACAAACGTCCATAGATCAGATCAATTTTACCGATAGCACATATATTAAGAATGTTAATATTTCAAACACCCTGGTAAATGACAGTTTACAGTTCAACATTAAGATGTCAGAATTGGAAGCAAGCAATAGTTTAGATCTCAACGGTGTTATCCGATTTGCACATGCGAAGCCAGCCTTCATTAATTTTTACCCATCTAATATACTGATAAACAAAGAACAATGGCTTGTAAATAACGATGCACAATTGAAAATTTCAAAGGGAAAATGGTATTTCGAGAAACTCACTTTGAGCCATGCCGAGCAAAAAGTCCATATAGATGGTATCTTATCAAATGACATTTCAGATCAAATCAATTTAAAATTCCAGGACTTCAACCTCACCTCTCTAAATGGGATTACTAAACCCCACGGAATTAATTTATCAGGGAACTTAAATGGAAAAATTGAAGTTAATTCTGTCTTTAAGTCTCCATTTGTCGTCGCGAACATCACGACATCTCCTATCTTATACAACAACATTCCAATTGGAGCTTTAACGCTCAGTGCCAATTATGATCCCGAAAATCAGCTGGTAAAATTAGATAGTAAGATAGAAGAAGGAGATAAACTTATTCAACTCACTGGATCTTACAATCACTTAAGCGAAAGTAATAAGCTCGACCTTAAAGCTACTTTAGCAAACACGGATCTGTTTGTTTTTCAACCGTTTTTACGAAGCTTGGTGTCGAATATTAAGGGCAAAGTAAATGCAAACTTAGCTATTCGGGGCGACATTCTAAATCCCAAAATTACTGGATCCGGAAAGCTTGACAATGCTTCAATGGTTATCAATTATCTAAAAACTCCTTATCATCTTTCGGATGACATCAATGTGACCAACAATAGAATATTCCTTACTGGCCTCAAAATATACGATCAGAAAAACAACGTGGCCACAATCGACGGTGTTGTTGACCTCAATAAGCTTAGTGACCCAGATATAGATGTAACCGCCGAAGCAAAAAATTTCATGGTATTGAATACAACCATAAAAGATAACAACATCTATTATGGTACAGCTTATGCCTCCGGAAATTTCCAATTCAAGGGGCTGACATCAGCAATGAATATCAATATACGTGCAAAGTCAGAAGAAAACTCCGTTATCAATATACCTTTCAATAGTGCTAGCACCATTTCGGATAGCGATTTTATCTACTTTATTGAAAAAGACTCCACCAAAATTAAGAAAAATCAAAAGAAAAGGGATTTTAATGGTTTGACGATGAACATGGATCTCTTGATCACGCCAAATGCAGAAATCAATCTTTTTTCTAGCATGGGTGAATTATCTGGAAAAGGGAATAGCAACCTGAATATGCGAATATCTTCGCTGGGAGATTTTGAAATGTTTGGTGACTTCATTATAAACAGTGGTAAATTCAATTTCACCGCACAAGATTATATCAATAAAATATTCGATTTAAAAGAAGGTGGAACTGTACGATGGGCAGGAAATCCAGCAGAGGCAAATATTAATATCAATGCAATCTACCAACAAAGAACGAGCTTAGCGCCATTATATAATGCAGCCGGAAGAGAAGAAAACCCAGAGCGCGTATTAGCGCAAGCGGATATGATTTTAAAAGGACAGTTGAGCCAGCCAGATATAACATTTGATATCAATTTCCCACAAAACCCAGGCGTCAAGGATGAATTACAAGGGTATTTTTCTGATGCCAACAATGTTAATCAGCAGGCACTCAGTTTGATTGTAAGACGTAGTTTCACCCCAGGCACACAAAGTGATTTCGGAAAAGAGGTAAACAATACATTATTGTCTGCTGGAACTGAAATTGCGTTCAATCAAATCAATAACATTATCGCACAGTCGCTCAATATTAATTTCTTCGACATCAATATCAAATCGCTTAATGACGCTTCAGCCTCACTTCGTTTATTTAACGATAGATTAGTCCTCACGGGCGGCATTTCAGATCGTCGAAGTCAGGCATTAACTGATTTGAATGTATTCTCAGATCGTGTTTCAACAGACGCAGAAGCGATGTTTTATTTACGCAAGGACGGTCGTCTTGTTCTTCGTGCCTCAAACCGCTTAAACACGAGAAATTTTCTTCTCAGTCCAAATGATGGGGAATATATCAGTGCTTTTGGGCTATTATATCGACAAGAATTCAACACTTTCTCTGAATTTCTAAAGCGACTGTTTCCTTTAGGAAAGAAAAATAATAATATTGTTCCAGCCCAAACAGAAATAAAGAAAGCGAGCCCAATTAACCAGGAGGGACTAAAATAAGAGAATTGACTAATCCAGTCCTCAGAAAATACACGAAAAAAGCAATTAAATCAGCAGTGATCAGCAAAATGCAGGATCACGCGACAACTCAAATTCTGGTTCTGACTTGAATAAAAGAAAGGAGCCTATAGCACTAAAATTATTTTGCTAAAAACAAAAAGGCTTCCAAGATATTTGGAAGCCTTTTTTCGGTGATTAAATTAGCTTACGCCAATTTTTCGAACTCTTTATATTCAATATCACTGCTGTTCAATTTAACTAAACCTTTTAAGTGATCAAATACTTTCAAAGCTTTGGCCTCTTCGAACAAACGGTTACCTTGCTCTCTGTCTTGCAACAATTGAATCGCAAATTGGTTCAATTGCTCATCAGAAGGCTCTTCGTTGATATTGTACATTTTGATCTGCGCGTAGATGCGTTCTTTCGCTAAATTGATTACTTCGTCATATTTAACTTCAAGACCGTTTTCAGTAACGACACGGTTTTCAATGATTGTCCATTTCAGGTTATTCAAGAAATCAGCAAAACCTTCGTTAAGTTCTTCTTCAGAAATGCTAGGGTTTGTCGCTTTTAACCATCTTTTCAAGAACTCTTCAGGGAAAGTAACGTTTACTTTCTCCATACCAAAAGTATACATATCATTACGTAATTTTTGATCTGAGTTTTGCTTGAATAAGTTTTCTACCTCTTCTTTTACTTTTTCGGTAAATTGAGCTTCTTCAGTTACTTCACCTTCAGCAAACAATTTATCAAAAAACTCTTGGTTAAGATCAGCTTCTTCCAAACGGTTGATGTTTTTGACAGTCAATTCGAATTTAGTTACATCCAAAGCTGTAGCTTCTTCTTCAGTGATGCCTAAGATACGTGCTAAATCTTCAGTTTTGAACGCTTTCTTAACATCAATTTTAACAGCGTCGTCTTTTTTAAGACCTACCAAAGATTTTTTGATTTTTGCATCTTCAACGATATCCGTACGAATCGAAGTTGTTTTCTCAAGACCTTCCTCTTTATCTTGTTTTAAGGTAGCATACAATACATCACCTTCTTCCGATACTTCTGGGTTAGTCATCTTTCCATAGCTACGACGTAGGTTTTTGATACGATCTGCCAAAGTCTCTTGATCAGCTTTGATATCGTAAACAGCAAACTCAGTCTCAGGGGTAAAAGGCAAATCAAAAGCAGGAGCTAAACCAATCTCATATTTGAAATTGAAATTGTCTTTATAATCCCAGCTATATTGCGCATCATCTTCCAATGGAAGTGGCTGACCTAATACTTCTAATTTATTCTCTGAAATATAATTCGTGATTCTATCATTCACCAATTTATTGATCTCATCAAATAAAATAGATTTACCATAGGTACGTCTGATATGTCCTACAGGAACTTGCCCGGGACGGAAACCCGGTAATTTTGCCTTTTTAGCTTGCGCTTTAATCTCTTTGTCGACTTGAGGATTATAATCTTCAGGTGCTAATGCGACGTTGATTACCGCATTGATTGCA
>JAQZAZ010000143.1 GCA_029239355.1 Sphingobacterium sp. | reverse complement strand
TCTACATAAATTTATGAGTACATATAACGAAGACAGTATTAGGTCCCTGGATTGGAAAGAGCATATCCGCCTTCGTCCGGGAATGTACATAGGAAAGTTGGGGGACGGTTCGGCGTACGATGATGGCATCTATGTTTTATTGAAAGAAGTTGTCGACAACTCGATTGATGAGTTTGTGATGGGCGCTGGTAAAACCATTGATATCACCGTAAATGAAAATAAAGTTTCAGTACGCGATTATGGCCGGGGAATTCCAATTGGATCTGTCGTAGATGTAGTTTCCAAGATCAATACAGGTGGTAAATATGACAGCAAAGCCTTTCAAAAATCTGTTGGATTAAACGGTGTGGGTACAAAAGCAGTCAATGCATTATCCAGCCAGTTTACGGTACAGTCATACCGTCAAAATATAACACGTATTGCACAGTTCTCTAAAGGCGAATTGGTGAACGACGAACAGAAAGACACGACCCAACGCAATGGTACATCCGTAACATTCTATCCGGACGATTCTATTTTTAGAAACTACAAGTACCGTTCAGAATTTGTGGAAAATATGATCTGGAACTATGTTTTTCTAAACTCAGGTCTTACCATTAACTTTAATGGACAGAAGTTTATTTCTGAAAATGGATTAAAAGACTTACTAGAAAGGAATATAGATTCCGAATCCATGCGCTATCCAATCATTCACCTCCGTGGAGATGATATTGAGATTGCAATGACTCACGGGCAACAGTATGGTGAAGAATATTATTCCTTTGTAAATGGTCAACACACAACCCAAGGGGGAACACATCAAGCGGCATTTCGTGAGGCTCTTGTAAAAACAATCCGTGAATTCTACAAAAAAGAATTTGACGCATCGGATATTCGATCCTCGATTATTGGTGCTATCGCTATCAAAGTGCAGGAGCCGGTTTTCGAATCCCAAACAAAAACAAAACTAGGCTCCCAGAGTGTAGGCCCCGAGGGCCCTACTGTAAGAGGCTTCATTAATGACTTTGTCAAAAAAGCGCTGGATGATTACTTGCATAAAAATCCAAGTACAGCGGATGCACTTCAAAAACGTATTCTTCAATCTGAACGGGAGCGTAAGGATATTGCAGGAATCAAAAAACTAGCGAATGAAAGAGCTAAAAAAGCATCTTTACACAACCGAAAATTACGCGATTGTAAAGTCCATTTCAGCGATAAAAACGAACGCAACCAAGAAACTACGCTTTTCATAACCGAAGGTGATTCAGCATCAGGTTCAATCACCAAATCACGCGATGTGCAAACACAAGCGGTTTTCAGTTTAAAAGGAAAACCACTAAATTCTTATGGCATGTCTAAAAAAATAGTTTATGAAAATGAAGAGTTTAATCTCTTACAACATGCGCTCAATATTGAAGATGGACTAGATGGACTACGTTATAATAATATCGTTATCGCTACCGATGCCGATGTTGATGGAATGCACATCCGTCTGCTATTATTGACGTTCTTCTTACAATTTTTCCCCGATTTGGTCAAAGCAGGACATGTATCTATCCTCCAAACACCATTATTCCGGGTGCGGAACAAAAAGGAGACGATCTATTGCTACTCCGATGAAGAAAGACAAAAAGCGATTGCAAAACTAGGAGCGAAGCCTGAGATCACCCGATTTAAAGGATTAGGTGAAATATCACCATCCGAGTTTGGCCTCTTTATCGGAAAAGATATCCGTCTTGACCCCGTCATTTTATCAAAAGACAATAAGATTCAACAATTATTAGAATACTACATGGGTAAAAATACACCGGACCGACAAAAGCATATTGTCGAAAATCTACGTGTAGAAGTAGACCTTGAAGAAGAACTAACAAAAAAAGCGGGTTAAATTAACCCGCTTTTTTGCAACCTACGACCAATTTCATGCAAAACCAAACCTTAATTCTGATCCAATGTCAAGATGCCGTTGGATTGGTAGCCAATATTTCCAATACACTAGCAAAATATCAGCTTAATATCATTACGATGCGGGAGTATGTTGATGAAGAAGCGAATAAATTTTTTGTTCGTATTGTCTGCAACGGTTTATTTCCAGACCAGAAACAGCTCTCCAATTCCTTGGCCGAAGTGCTTCCCCCCTCCGCTCAGATTCAAGTTAATCCTAGCAATCGAAAAAAAATTGTTGTCCTTGTCACCAAAGAACATCATTGCCTGGCAGATATCCTGGTTCGGCAACATTTTGAAACCTGGGGTGCAGAAATACAGGCAGTCATCGGTAATTATGATACCCTACGTTCGTTTACGGATAAATTTGATATTCCATTCCATTGTATTTCACATGAAGACCTGTCGAAAGAAGATTTTGAAAAACAGTTGATTGCGCAAATCAAACAATACACTTTTGATTATATCATTCTAGCCAAATTTATGCGCATCCTCTCCCCCCTATTTGTTGCGACATTCGAAAATAAGCTGGTCAATATCCATCATTCATTTCTACCTGCATTTATTGGAGCTAATCCCTACAAGCAGGCACATTCACGAGGTGTAAAAATCATTGGTGCAACAGCTCACTTTGTCACCGACCAACTTGATGAAGGGCCTATCATTGTTCAAGATGTGCGCCACGTCAATCATAATTACACCGTTAAAGACATGGTAACTGCAGGAAAAGAAATTGAAAGAGCAGTTTTGAGCAGAGCCATCCGTCTATTGAGCGAGGACCGTGTTATGCTCAACGACTACAAAACAATTGTATTTGAATAGTGATCACAATCATCACTTTAGCCCTGTAGTCATTATTTTTTATTCGCGTTATTCTTGATTATTTCGTAAAAGAATTATTTAAGAATGACGCACACTTTTCATATCCCTGTATTAGGACTTGCCTTTTCAATCGACTCGGCAATCAAGGTTGCCCGTTATGGGATCTCAACGGTCATGTCTATTGTAGACGATGAGCTCATCGAGCGCATCCGGGCCTATTACTGCAAACTAAACCAAATTACCTATCATCCGGTTCACAGTAACGAACAAGATTATAGGGCTAACAGAATCACAGCCTATCTCGACCTCGTCAAAACCTTGGTGGACGACCAGGTAGAAAAGCTAAAGCAGCAATCGTTTACCGAAGATTCTGAATTGACCAGATATTTTGAGTTATTACCGGAGTCTCATCCGGCCCGGCCGATTTATCATGCCATGCAAATTGAAACCAACGCCATAATCAAAAAGCAGCTTCAGGATTTATTGACCACCTATGTAAAGCCCGGTGAAATCGATGTTAATATCATGTCCAAGGTCGATAAACTGAATTTCAAAAATGGAGTCGCCTTAGACCAAAAATATTCTGATGCACTGGCTGCGCTACGCGGATTCGCCAATTCAACGCTCCATTCATCGGTCATTCTCTCCGCGGGAATGAACCCACATTTATACAGCTATCTTGCTGAAATACCTGTATTTTTCCCAAAAGGTGACAGTACTTTTGATAAGAAGGTCGTTTTAAAAGTCAGTGATTTTAGATCGTCTCTTATCCAGGCTAAATATCTCGCAAAAAGAGGCGTTTGGGTATCTGAATTCCGTGTAGAGTCTGGATTGAATTGTGGCGGGCATGCTTTCGCAACCGATGGTTTTCTATTGGGGCCCATCCTAGAAGAATTTAAAGAGAAAAAAGAGCAATTACAAAGCGAACTCTTTACCATTTATCAGGACTATTGGGCAACGCAAAAAATACAGCTAGCCATTTCGCCCCAGATCAGATATACCGTACAAGGCGGAGTAGGTACTGCTATGGAACATCAATTTCTATTGGATTACTATGAATTTGATGCCGTAGGCTGGGGTTCACCATTTCTAATGGTTCCGGAAGCTACTACTGTTGACAAGGAAACATTAACAGCGTTGGAAAACGCTACAAAAACAGATTTCTATTGTAGTGGAGCATCGCCTTTAGGCGTACCATTTAATAATTTTAGACCAAGTAGTGCTGAAAAGCTACGATTAGAGCGCATCCAAAAAGGAAGGCCAGGAAGTCCCTGCAAAAAGAAATACCTCATTGCCAACAAGGAGTTTGGAGAGAAACCGATTTGTACAGCTTCGCGTGCTTACCAGCATCAAAAAATCCAAGAGTTACAACAACAAATATTGCCAGCTGAAGAGTATAACAAAGCATTCGATAACATCACCGAAAAAACCTGCCTCTGTGAAGGGCTCGCTGCTCCGGCTTACCTCAAATACAACATTCAACAAAATAAAGAGCAGACGGCTGTTTCTATTTGCCCAGGACCAAATCTGTTCTGGTTCAGAAAACAATATTCCTTAAAACAGATGGTTGATCATATTTACGGCCGGTTATCTATCTTAACGCATGCTGATAGACCCTTTGTGCTGATCAATGAATTAAATCTTTACATTGATCATATCCAAAAATATATCACCGACAATAAAGGTCAGTTCAATGATAAAAAAATAAAATATGTGACCAAATTCAAGGCTCAATTAGAGGCGGGAATAGATTACTATTGTAAACTACAACAACAGCCCTTATCCCTACCTAAAAGTATCGCGCAAACGATGCCCTTTCAGCTGGAAATAGCGACCATCCGTTTAAATAGTATTTTTATATGAGCCTGTTATTGTCCGAAAAAAATAAACGCGGGGCATCCATTTGATGTCCCGCGTTTACATTAATAACTTTAAGCGCTATTTCAACGGTAAGAATTATTGCGAAGTTTTACGGAATTTCCCAAAAACACCCAATGGCAGTTTGGGTCCCGCGGTAGCCTGCAGAAAAAGCTCTCCAATTTCTAAATTTTCTACCTTTGGAAAGGCCGTTTTGATTAAATTCTCAACAATGACCGACGAGAAACCCAATGAATACGTATTTAAGATCAAGAAATGTTCTTTGGGATCCAACAATTGAACAACCTCAGTCATCATTTCCATAATATGGTCTTCGAGCTTCCACTTTTCTCCTTTTGGTCCATGTCCGTATGCTGGTGGATCCAAAATAATACCATTATACGTATTTCCACGTTTCAGCTCACGTTTTACAAACTTCAATGCGTCTTCAACCACCCAACGAATATTATCCAGATTGGAAATCTCCATATTTTCATTGGCCCAGGTAACCACTTGTTTTATGGAATCGACATGTGTCGTATCTGCTCCAGCGGCCTTGGCTATTAATGAAGCTCCACCCGTATAAGCAAAAAGATTTAAGACTTTGGGTTTCTCTGTCTTAAAAGAACGGACAGATCCCGAGATATAATCCCAATTGACAGCTTGTTCAGGAAATATCCCAACATGCTTAAACGAGGTAAGTCCTAATCTAAATTTGATCGCGACATCGTCGTTTTTATATTGGATATGCCATCGGTCCTGGATTTTCGGATTTTTTTTCAACCATTCTCCGGAAGTAGCTGAGCGCCCCTTAAATTTGATATGATATCGTTTGTTCCATTCTGCATCGCTTAAAGCTTTGGGCCATACAGCTTGTGGTTCTGGTCTAATTAATATTAGGTCGCCAAAGCGTTCTAATTTTTCAAAATCACCACAGTCGATGAGCTCATAGTCCTTCCAGTGTTGTGGGGTCAATAGTTGTATATTCGTTGTTGCCAAAATCAAAATTTTCCGACAAAACTACGCTAAATTTCTTTTATATTGAAATTTAGCGTCCACTCACCCTCCGTAGAAATAGAATTCCACACATTAAAAAATGGAAAAAACATATAATCAACTAGCTTCACAACGTCCCAAGACATCAACAGTCTAATCCAGATTTAAATAAGGTGTATTATTTAATCTTTTATTGCCCCATAGAGGCTTTGGCACTTTTCATCAACGGGCTCGCGAATACAAAATTATTTAATTCCTCAACATCTGATCGCATCATATCCTTATTGGATCCCTCCCAAAATTTCTGTCCCTGATATAAGAACAAAATATATTCACCGATTCCCATAACAGAATTCATATCATGGGTAACAACGACCGTTGTGCATTTTAATTCTTGGGTAATTTTAAGTACCAATTCATCTATTACAATAGAGGTTTCGGGATCTAGCCCCGAATTGGGCTCATCACAGAAAAGATATTTTGGGTTCATACTGATTGCACGCGCAATGCCAACCCGTTTTTTCATTCCCCCAGATAGCTCCGCAGGATATAACTTATTTCGTCCTTCTAGGTTAACCTGCTCCAAACAATGGTTCGCACGATCTAATTTCTCCGATTTGGACATATCAGTAAACATATCCAAGGAGAACATGATATTCTGCTCTACCGTCATTGAATCGAACAAGGCTGAATTTTGAAAAAGCATACCGATTTCTTTACGGATTGGTACGCGTTCTTCAAAATTCATCCGGGTGAAATCCGTTTGATCAAACAATACTTTTCCCTTTTCTGGATGGTGTAATCCAACAATACATTTTAATAAGGTACTTTTCCCCGAACCGGAGCCACCAATAATTAAACTCACTTTCCCGGGTTCAAAATTAGCGCTAATTCCCTTCAAAACATGGTTATCACCAAAAGATTTGTTTATATTTTCAATTTGAATCATAGGATTTTTTTAAAGCATTAATGCTGTAATTACGTAATCCGCTGCTAGGATGGTAATACAGCCTACCACGACGGCTTCGGTACTCGCTTGCCCTACCTCGAGCGCCCCACCTTTTACTTTATATCCCTTATACGCCGATACTGAGGTAATGATAAAACCGAATACAACAGCTTTTACGAGCGCTACGGTGACGGTAAAGCCATTAAAATTATCTTGAATACCTAAAATATAATCTGCAGGTGTTACAGCCCCAGATAACGAGCCCCCCAATAGCCCCCCAACTAATGCACAAACGATCGCGATAATAACCAACATAGGAATCATGGTCACTCCGGCTACTATTTTAGGCAGGATGAGATATCCTGGAGCATTGATGCCCATAATCTCCAAGGCATCGATCTGCTCGGTCACGCGCATTGAACCAATTTGGGAAGAAATCGACGAGCCAATTTTCCCCATCAATACCAATCCCGAAATCGTAGGCCCCAACTCTAAAATATTTGAGTCCCTATTAATAGAACCAATAATCGAATTGGGAATAAGATCAGAAACCATCTGAAAAGCGATCTGCATCGTCATTACCGCTCCAATAAAAGTTGAAATGATCACAATAAGTCCCAAAGATCCTATTCCAATATCGGTCATGGTCAGTATGGTCTCCTTCCAATAGATACGCCCTTTCTCTGGTCTTTTAAAGACTGACTTGAGCAGTATAAGATAAGCACCAATGTGATGAAAAATCATATTATCAATTTAAATTCTATGTATTACAGGCACCAAACTTTAGGTTTGGCCCATGTATCCATTAAAGGTAATTAATTCCGCCAAATATATAAACAAGCGAAAACCTAAAAAGTAGGAGAAAATTAAAATTACTTACCGACCATTTCGTCGCATTTACCGAATTTTTATGTATAATAGCCTAATCTTTCATACAGTGTCTAGCAAAGCGATTTACTTTTGGGTACATAACAAACGGAATTAGTCATGAATACACAACGTATAACAACTGGAATTACAATTCTCTTTATCGGAATTGTCTTATTATTATCGCAGCTTAACAGCATTTCTTTCAATTGGGTTGGAATTTTCCGATATTGGCCATTATTCATTGTCCTCGCAGGAATACGTATGTTGGTACCTAAAGATCAACAAATAGGACAGTTTATTGCTATCGGTGCTACCGTAGTCATCTTAGGATTTCTTACTTATATCGGTTTGTCTACTCCCAAAGAACCACTATTAACGCAATTGCTAAAAAGTAAAACACTTGGTGTCAGAAATACTGACGACCCCAATGATAAAACGAGCTATTCAACGGAAAAACTGAGTGTGCCATTGGATGATAAAATCCAAAGTGCAACTTTAAATATAGATTTAGGAGCCACCTCTTTAAAAAACGATAGCTCGACAACTTCTGCAATATTCACCGCTTATAACACCTCTAGTGAATATCTTTTGGGTATAACTACGCGTGGAGAATCCAGCGAAAAACTGAATATCAATCTTAAAGGTAAATTTAAAGACAAAGATTTTAATAGTAAAAACAACAATACGCATATCGCACTCAATCCAAATATTGTATGGAAGCTGAACTTTGATATTGGGGCAATTGATGCCAACTTGGATCTTTCAGCTTATAAGATTGAGCTATTGGATATTGACGCCGGTGCAACAAGTCTAAAACTCAAACTTGGTCAACCTTTAGCGACGACCAAGATCGCTCTGGACGCCGGGGCCTCCTCCATCGAAATCGCAATTCCTAAAAATGCAGCATGCCGTATCACAAGTGATAATGCATTATCGTCCACAGATTATGAGGGTGATTTCTTAAAAACTGAGGGCTTAGTCAAATCCACTAATTACGACGCTGCGGCACAAAAGTTTGATTTTGATATTGATGGTGGGATTACATCCATAAAAATTAGAAGATATTAATTGACAACGAATTTTTAGTCAATAAAAGCTAACTTTGTGTTATATATGAACACAAGTAATATGTTGAGTTTACCAGGGATCTATTGTAATTCCAAGGTAGACTATTCGAGATGGAAAACGAGGGAAATTCAGATCGGTGATGTCCCTATGGGTGGAAACAATCCAATCCGTATTCAAAGTATGACTACGGTGGATACGATGGATACCCTAGGTTCTGTCGAACAAACCATTCGAATGGTAGAAGCAGGCTGTGAATATGTTCGTATCACTGCCCCAAGTATTAAAGAAGCCCAAAATCTAGCAAATATAAAAAGTGAACTTCGGAAAAGAGGGTATCATGTGCCCCTAGTGGCGGATATCCACTTTACGCCTAATGCTGCTGAAGTGGCAGCCCGCATTGTCGAGAAAGTCCGGGTCAACCCGGGTAATTATGCCGATAAGAAGAAGTTTGATCAGTTATCCTATACTGCGGAGCAATATAAATTGGAGCTAGAACGTATCTACACAAAGTTTGCACCGTTAGTAAAAATTTGCAAAGAGTACGGCACTGCCATGCGTATTGGTACAAACCATGGCTCTCTTTCGGATCGGATCATGAGCCATTATGGGGATACCCCCGAAGGAATGGTCGAATCTGCGATGGAATTTATCCGGATGTGTGAAGATCTTAATTTCCACAACCTTTGCATTTCAATGAAATCCTCCAACCCGCAAGTGATGGTCCGAGCTTACCGTTTGCTGGTTGAAAAGATGGTTTCTGAAAATATGAACTATCCCCTGCATCTTGGCGTGACAGAGGCTGGTGATGGAGAAGACGGCCGTGTAAAATCTGCGGTGGGGATAGGTACACTTCTGGAAGATGGACTTGGAGATACCGTAAGGGTCTCCCTGACCGAAGAGCCAGAACGCGAGGCCCCGGTAGCGATTGCATTGGTCAATCGCTATAGTAAACGAAAAGCTGCTTTGGCCACTCAACCAAAACAAGAAATCGTACAGCTCGCAGCAGATCAGCCAACTGCGCCTTATCAGAGTCAAGAGGTCAATACTTTCATAGGTGGCTCATTGGTACCGAGAATTGTCGTAGATATAGCAAATGAAAATCTGAAAGATGCCCAAGTACTTACAAAAGTTGGTTATCGTTATGATCTATTGTTGGACAAATATCATATGGGAGAACAATCCGTAGATTTTGTTTATCTGGGAGATCGTTTGCCATCATTTAATATGCCAGCGAATTTAAAACAGGTATATAATTTTACGACTTGGTCCAAACTAAAAGACAAAACAAATATCCATCCGCTCTATACATTGGAAGAGTTTGTCCAAACGGACAATAAGGACCGCGTTTTGAATATGGTAAAAATTCGTAATACGGATTTAACAAGTCCACTTTTTGAATCATTACCTTTAGACAAGACCGTTGTATTTATATTAGAAACTGATCATCTACACGGAATGGCCGATCAACGGCAATTTTTTCGAAATTTGCAGGAAATCGGCATTGATAACCCTGTAATTATCAAAAGGTCATATCCAAAAGATGATTTTTCCGGGCCTATTGGCGAATTTATGAATCCGGAAGAACCAATCTCAAAAATACAGTTATACACTTCCACAGATATGGGTGCTTTATTAATTGATGGTTTAGGTTCGGGTATCTGGATTGATTCTCCGGCCACACCATTAGAAAATATTGCATCACTTTCCTTCGGCATATTACAGGCAACCCGTTCAAGGATATCGAAAACAGAATACATCTCTTGTCCAAGCTGCGGAAGAACGTTGTTTGATCTTCAGGAAACCACTCAAATGATCCGAAGCCGTACCAATCACCTTAAAGGCTTAAAAATTGGTATTATGGGCTGTATCGTGAATGGCCCTGGTGAGATGGCTGACGCGGATTATGGATATGTGGGCG
This sequence comes from Sphingobacterium sp., assembly GCA_029239355.1. Lineage (GTDB taxonomy): Bacteria > Bacteroidota > Bacteroidia > Sphingobacteriales > Sphingobacteriaceae > Sphingobacterium. The sequence goes on along the minus strand of JAQZAZ010000143.1, from coordinate 725 downwards.
CAGGCCCAGATAAAGTAACCTTATATAGGGGACAAGAAGTCGTCAAGAAAAACGTAAGCTCCGCGCAGGCATTGGACGAACTGATCAAGATCATTAAAGATGATGGGCTTTGGATTGATGAGCTACAGGAATAAATAAAATAAGGAAGGGGATCAATGATCCCCTTCCTTTATTTTATTATTATGTCGATTTTATCAATCGAGTCTTTTCTAATAGAATTAGCGCACAGAAAATCTTTTAACGACAGTCTCGGATCCTGCAACTACCCGTGCAAAATAAAATCCAGTTGTTAATTTTCCGCCATGTTCAAAAGAAAGGTTTTGAACACCGGCGTCAAGATTGCCATTCATCAGTTGTAGAATTTCATTGCCTAAAGCATCCATGACTTTAATAGATACACTAGATGACTTTGCCAATTTAAAGGAAAGATTGACCTGTTCAGCAATGGGATTATAGAATACTTTAACGTTATTAATCAGCTTCTCTGAATCCTTAATGGTATTATCACCAAACACATCTCTACTATCCCATGAGGCTTGCGAATAAGTATAGTCATCAGGAGACGTCGCATACACTCGAGCTACCCCGCTACACAAGGTGAGTGCGGTAATAAGTGTTAAATAAGTTGCTTTAAGTAGATTTCTCCTCATAGTGTTAAATTAGACTTCAAATATTGGTTACGGTTTAATCAAATATAACGCTAACTATTTGAATTATCAACAACA
>JAQZAZ010000016.1 GCA_029239355.1 Sphingobacterium sp. | reverse complement strand
AACTTTTATCACATTTCAGTATTAAAATCGTAATTTCGCAAGTCATAAAAATTCCTTACGAACAAAAATGGAGTATAATCACAAATCATTAGAGAAAAAATGGCAAAAGTTTTGGGCGGATCATCAAACTTATAAAACATCAGATACGCATCAAAAGCCAAAATACTATGTGTTGGATATGTTTCCTTATCCATCTGGGGCAGGACTACATGTTGGTCATCCACTCGGATACATTGCTTCGGATATCTTTTCACGATATAAACGTTTAAAAGGCTTCAATGTGCTCCATCCAATGGGTTATGATTCCTTTGGACTTCCGGCAGAGCAATATGCGATTCAAACTGGACAACACCCTGCAGTTACAACCGAAGTGAATATCAGTCGTTACCGCGAGCAGATGGACAATATCGGTTTCTCTTATGATTGGAGTAGAGAGGTACGTACCTCCGATCCGGCTTACTATAAATGGACGCAGTGGATTTTTATGAAATTATTCAATTCCTGGTATAATAAGGAAACGGACAAAGCGGAACCAATTGATACATTGATCGCAAAATTTTCCACAAATGGTTCGGCGGCTATTCAAGCGGTTTCTGACGATGATGTATTGGAGTTCGCTTCACAGGAATGGAAATCATTTGATGAAGAAACACAACAGCGCGAGTTGTTAAAATACCGGATTGCATATTTGCGTGAAAGTACGGTGAATTGGTGTGCCGCATTGGGTACAGTACTCGCAAACGATGAGGTCATCAATGGTGTATCTGAACGTGGCGGCTATCCGGTTGAGCAAAAGAAGATGATGCAATGGTCCATGCGTATTACGGCGTACGCTGATCGCCTATTAAAAGGTTTGGACACCATTGACTGGCCCGAACCTTTGGTTGAAATGCAACGTAACTGGATTGGTAAATCTGTTGGCGCTTCGGTAAAATTCCCCGTTCCGCAGCTGGATACCGCGATAGAAGTTTTTACAACACGTGTAGATACCATTTTCGGCGTTTCATTTGTTGTGTTGGCTCCCGAACATGAATTGGTCGCATCGTTGACGACAGCTGAACAAAAAGCGGAAGTGGAGGCTTACATTGAGAAAACAGCAAAAAAATCCGAGTTGGATCGTATGGCCGATACAAAAACAGTATCAGGAGCCTTTACAGGTTCATTTGCTAAACACCCTATTTCAGGCCGTGATGTACAGATCTGGATTGCAGACTATGTTTTGGCGGGATATGGTACAGGGGCGGTTATGGCTGTACCTAGTGGTGATCAACGTGATTATGTTTTTGCTAAGCATTTTAATTTAGAAATTATTCCAATTTCGGATACACAGCAGATTGACGAAGAGGCTGATTCGAACAAGGATGGGAAATATATCAATTCCGATTTTATCAATGGCATGACTTATCAAGAGGCTGTGCCTGCGCTGATTGCGAAGCTCGAAGAATTGAAATTAGGTAAAGCAAAGATCAACTTCCGTATGCGCGATGCGATTTTTGGTCGTCAACGTTATTGGGGCGAACCGGTACCTGTTTACTTTAAAAATGGCTTACCTTATCTCATTAAAGAAGAAGAACTACCTTTATTATTACCTGAGGTTGATAAATACCTACCAACAGAGTCTGGGGAACCTCCTTTGGGGCGTGCTAAAGACTGGAAATATGAGGATCAGTATGAATATGAGTTGAGTACCATGCCGGGTTGGGCGGGTTCTTCATGGTATTGGTTCAGATATATGGACCCAAAGAATGAGGGTAACTTTGCTTCTAAGGAAGCTGTTGATTACTGGAAAGCAGTTGATTTATACATTGGTGGTTCAGAGCATGCGACAGGACACTTGTTGTACTCCCGTTTTTGGAATAAATTTTTAAAGGATCTTGGCTATCACAATGAGGAAGAACCGTTCCGAAAACTGATCAATCAGGGGATGATTCAAGGTCGTTCAAATTTTGCCTACCGTGTATTGGATGAAGAGGGTAGAGGAACTAATCAATTTGTATCCTACGGACTGAGAAATGATTACAATACAATCCCTATGCACGTGGATGTCAATATTGTATCGAATGATGTACTGGATTTGGAAAAATTCAAAAATTTCAGACCTGATTTTGCGAATGCAGAGTTTGTATTGGAAAATGGTAAATACATCTGTGGCAGTGAGGTGGAGAAAATGTCCAAATCAAAATTCAATGTCGTTAATCCGGATGATATCATTGAAACTTATGGAGCCGACACTTTACGTCTTTATGAAATGTTTTTGGGACCATTGGAACAAGCGAAACCTTGGAATACCAATGGTATTGAAGGGGTTTATAAGTTTCTAAAGAAAGTATGGCGCTTGTTTCATGATGCGGAAGGTAATTTTAACGTATCGGATGCAGAGCCTTCAAAAGCTGAGTTTAAAGCGCTGCACAAGATTATCAAGAAAGTGGAAGATGATATTGAACGTTTCTCTTTCAATACCTCAGTTTCTGCCTTTATGATCTGTGTCAACGAATTGACTGATCTGAAATGCAATAAACGCCAGGTATTGGAGCAACTTACCATCGTTCTTCAATCCTACGCACCCCATATCACCGAGGAATTGTGGAATTTGTTAGGCAATGCGCCGGGTACACTTTCGCAAGCAACTTATCCTGTGTTTAAATCGGAATATCTGGTTGAGTCTGAATTTGCATACCCGGTATCTTTCAATGGCAAAATGAAGTTCAATCTTTCACTTGCATTGGACTTAGATCAACAAACTGTTGAAGAAGCGATCAGGGCGCATGCTGATGTAAAAAGACATCTGGATGGAAAACCAATTAAGAAGATTATTTTTGTCAAAGGGAAAATAATCAATATCGTAGCTTAATTCTTTCCGTTATCAAATAAAAGCCATTTTATCCCAAGGATAAGATGGCTTTTTTATGCCAATACATCCTGGAAGGCAATTGTTTTTTCAAAAATTGATTTAGCGTATGGACAGTTTGGGATAATCTTGGCATCGTTTTTCCGTGCGTAATCCACAGCTTCAAGGACGAGTTTTTTGCCCACGCTCATGCCTTGATATTCATCATAGACTTCGGTATGGTCGATGGAGAATTCATGCTCACTCTGCCATGTGTATTCCAAAATTCCAGCCTCGTTATTTTCTACCTCAGCAATGAAATTGCCTTTGTCTTCTCTTTCGATATTTTTTACTTCCATAGTGTTTTTTTCAAAATAACGTCCAAAAGATATTTTTGTTTTATCAAAGTTTTCGATTTTTACTCCGCAAGTCAAACAATAGCTATACTATAGTAGGATGCGTACGCTTTTTGACCTTCATTGATCAGTAAATTGTATGGGGTATAGGACTCGCCCGCGTGATCGAGCAGTGTTATTCATATTCAATCAAAACCGATAGTTTTCATCTCCTCGGTAAATAGCTTGCTATTTGCCCGGCAATCCAATGATAATTGCAAAAGCACCTACCTGATTTCTCCTATTTTTTTTGTACCTTTGCAATTATCTCCTTAGAACACCTCGCATTTTTATCTTTCAACGAAGCTCTAAAGGTCCGAAACCTCCTCGGGAACATTTTATTTTTAATCCATATTGAATGAGCAAAAGCCAAATTACATTTAACAAAAAAGAACGAGAAAAAAAGAAACTACTCAAAAAACAACACAAAATTGAGAAAAAAGAATTCAATAAAACAAACAACGACAAAGGAAAATCTTTGGAAGAATTGTTTGCTTATGTTGATGAACATGGGAATATCTCAGACAGACCTGCGATAAAATTGAAAGAAGGGGAGAGCCCAAGCATGAGCTCAAATCATCAGGATGAGTATTCTTTCGGAAAAGTCGTCCATTACAATGCAGAATCCAATTACGGATTCATTAGGGATAACGAGACCCAACAATCTATTTATTTCAATGACCGTCTTGTCGGGCAGAAGTTGAACCTGAACCAAAAAGTGAAGTTTAAATTCAAAAGTGCTAAACAAGGCGCTCAGGTTACTGAGGTTTTGATTGAGTACTAGTAAACGAAGATTCCGCTTGTGCTAAAAGCGTTGAATTATAAAGCCCTCAAGCACTTCTAATAGCCAGAAACTATGTGGAAGCCAAGCGAGGGCTTATTTTTTGTTACTCCTTAAATTTTAATCCCTTTTCCATTAAAGCCTGACTTAACAGGGTTAAGGAAGCTTTTCCAAGACCATGGAGCTTCAGTAGGTCCTTCACCGAGTACTGAGCCAGCTTTTCAAGTTGATCTATACCATAGTTTAACAGCGCATTTCTAGCGGGGCTACCCAAAAGAGCTAGAAAACCATCTTCAGGTTTCTTTTCCTTTTCGCATATTGGGCATGTTAGGCAATCTGTACTCTTATAGAAGCTGTGCCCGTTACTACATGTTCTTTTGGTTTTGATTCTTGTCATGTGGCCTATATCTGCTAATTAATTACAATATCAACACTATTTTTCAATTATAGGATATACTTCTGTGCTTTGAACTTGTCAGCCAATTCGTGATCTAGTGTAAATAAATGCTGAGAACGGCTTTATATCCTGCCTGATTTAATTTCAGTTTGCGTGGCATTAATCTTGGCTGTGTCCGAGATCTTAACCCTTTGCTAACGTGAAAATCGTTATTTCAGGTTGCGCATTAAAGCGGATAGGGATACTGTGACCGAGACCCCTGTTGATGTAAAGGGTTCGGTTTCCAGGAAGTTTTTTTATACCCTGGTCGTAGTTTTTGTTCGAGACAGGGATAATGGGAGAGCCCCAGAATGGGATCCGTACTTGTCCGGCATGTGTGTGACCTGATAAAATCCAGCCTTCATAGCCGTTCCATACTTCCAGATCAGCGACATCAGGGTTGTGGCAGAGGACAAGGTTTGCTTGGTTACGATCGTAGTTCTGCATAGTTTTTACAGGATCAAAGTTTGTTCCCCAATAGTCGTCCATACCATAGAGCTGTAGACCATTGATATTCACACTTTCGTTTCTTAAAACAGTAATATGATACTTTTTTAGCAGTGTAGTGATTGAATCCGCTGCGGAACTGTCTTTAAAGGCTCGTCCATAATCATGATTTCCCAAGATGGCCAATGTCTGTAGTTTTCCTTTTGGGGCTAATTGCATGACTTGGTCGAGATCATGGAGCGGGAGGGCATTGTCGACCAATCGGACAAAATCACCGGTGTAAACAATAATGTCCGGATGTGTTATACCAACTTTCGCGAAGTTGTTTTTGATAAAATCTTTACTGACATAGTCGCCGATGTGGATATCCGAAATCTGAACCAGAGTTTTCCCTTCAAGGCTGCTAGGAAGGTTTTTGATAGGGAGTTTTAGCTGTTCGAATTTAACCCAGTGTGGTTCGATCTGCCAGGCATAATAACCGAGCAGAGCAGCGAGCAAGGTCAGGGTAATAAAGGCTTTTTTTAAAAAACGTTTCTTCTTCATTGTGTTTTGTCTAGCCAGTCTGATTTGGTGATTTGCATATTCAGGCCCTTCCAGGTTTCATTGCCGATTGAGGTTTCGGTCGTGACACCCTCGTTGATCTGAAATCCTACACCTTCATAACATTTTATTGCATTTGTGTTCCAGTCATAAACGTTTAAATCCGCTTGATCGTACGTGTTATCAACAAAGAGCAGCTTCAGCATTGCATTGATGGTTTTCTTGCCATAGCCCTTATTGCGTTCCGTATTGTCAGCAATCAAGATGCGGGAAAGTCTGGGGATATCTCTTTCGAAATTCAATTCGCAATGTCCGATAACATTGTTTGTTTCTGTACTGATAATTTTATATGGACATCGTTTGGGGTCAGCAATATATTTTTTTAATTGCTCATCAGTCACTGGAAAGGTAAAATAAGGGCCTGCAAACTGCAGGAGTTCCTCTGGAGATTTTATCCAGGATTTGAAGCGGTCAAAGTCAGTTTCTTCAAATGGAAGCAATGTGATCATAGCCTTTTTGTTGTTGAAATTAGATTGGAAGGTTAAATTAGATAATTGTTAGACTCTTTCCTAAGAAATTCGTGTTTTTTGCGAAATTTGTTCCGAATTCACCGATAGCAAGATTTTATGCCAACACTTGTATTAGACACCACTGTAAATGCACCAATAGGGGTAGTATTTGATCTGGCCCGCAGTATAGACTTACACATGTATTCGACTGGGAAGACAAATGAGAAGGCGATCGCTGGTGTGACCAGTGGGCTGATTGAAGCGGGACAGACGGTTCAGTGGCGGGCAAAACATCTGGGCGTATATCAAACCCTGACGGTGCGGATCACGAAAATGGAAAAGCCCTATTTTTTCGAAGACAAAATGATAGAGGGGGCATTTCAGTCGATGGATCATCAGCATCTTTTCGAAGAGCAGGCTGATGGTACGGTGCTGATGCGGGATATGTTTAATTTTAAGGCGCCCCTGGGTCCTTTGGGGCGGTTTGCCGAATGGTCTTTCCTTACACGTTATATGAGACGGTTTCTCGAAGAGCGTAACCATATCATCAAGCTGGTTGCCGAGTCAGGAGATTATAGCCGTTATATCGAAGGGTAGGGTGGAGGATTGCTTTTTACATGCAGGCTGTGTGTATGGAACTTAATGGTTTTTAGAAATGATGCTGAGGTTCGGGTTTTCCTCTAAAAGCTGTTCCTGTAGAAAATCAAAGGCACCTCTTTGGTTCATTGTCACCTGATAAATCTTGGAGAATTCATTGTAAAAATAGACGCGGAAACTATTCGGGCCACGGTGGTTCCTTATAATCCTGGTCTCTATACGGTGAATCTGACTGATCGGAATTTTTTTACTTCCAAAAAAAGGAAAAAATACAAGCTCATGCCCCTGAAAAAGGTACGGCGCAATAGTTGCATAGATACGGACAAGTCTTCGGGTGTACCGCTGATAAATATCAAGGTCAAGGCTATTGAGACCTCGTAGGGTAATAATAAATTTCTGATTTTTGGCGTAAACGCCCCAGCTGAGCCCGCCGAATAGTACTCCGAAATAAACGAACAATGTACTCAAGAGGGGGAGTGACTTGTAAAAAAATGTCAGTTTATCTGAGGCAGCTGTCCACTTATCCAAAAAAACATAGAAGAAGAAGCCATAGCAAAGAAGAAACATTGTTATAAATAGTCCAATAATGGCATTGCGGACTTTGCAGATTTTCCTTATCTCGGTTTGTAAAAATAGAATATTGTCAGATGAGTAATTATACATGTAATGAATTAATGTTGGTATAAAGATAGTAAGAAGCGGGCTTATTTGCTTATTTCTGAATCTAAAAATTCTGACATGATCAGCTGTCTAGCGGGTACTTTGTGATTCTAATTCGTCTTTTTGATATTTTAGTAGTGTTTATATAAATATGATTATATATCTATTTTGTAGTTTGTTATATTTAATTCTTGTTGAGTTCTGTGCTTTTATAAGCTAGCTATAGCCAGCTTTATTGTCGGTGCTGTATCCAGTCGCTGTCGTGTTCAAAAGCAACTGATGGAGATATCCCCAAGTTATGGACTACAATGCCCGGAAGGACAAGAAAGGACTTGTTCGCTAGTATTCAAAAAAAATGATGTTAACTGCGGCTGTAAAATTTAGCATGGAATGATAGACAGTAGGAGTTGGTCAGTCGCACGACCTGCTTTGGAAAAATATTTTTGGATGTCATGGAGCTTTGGAAAGGTTTTAAGCTATCTTTTGTATGGACCGGTGTTCGGTGTTCTTTTTGCAAATTCAAGTGTTTGTAGCGTTTAAAAATAACGTGAAATCAAAAGGCAGGCTTGGGGAAGGTGGCATGCGGTCTTGGGGCATTGAAGATGTCCTTTCTCAAATCAAATAAAGCAGTGCGATTCAAAGTTTAGGAAAAATCAGGGTGCGGGTTTCCGATCCAGTTACGGTCCATGTCTGTAATTTGCTGTTCTACATCGTACACATTTACGTATTGTAAAGCAAGCCGGGCAAAGTGAAATGGTGCGATGGCTTTCCTTGGTGGACGAGCGGTATTTTTACGCTGCGTATCCGTGCTCTCCTAGTTTGCTCTCAGAATATTTTTATAGAAAAAAGATATGGATAAAATTTTATCCATATCTTTTTTCTATAAAAATGAATAGATTTCACCATTTGTTTTGTGTTATTTTTTTATTTAAATAAACTTTATAAAGTTCTCTATATAAAATAATAATAATATTTTATTATGCAATTATAAGTTTAGGTAGGGGAAAATTTAAAAGACGCTGCCTTGACCTTGAGTCTGCACGATACGGGCTATTTTAACCCATAAGAAACGCTGGTTTTGAAGGGTTCTTTTTTTATTTATCTGCCAAAATTTGTGTTCACAGAAGCTGACATCGTTGGTTATTGCGTCGTTTACAGCTTTTTACTGGCAATGGCTTTTCAGCATAGGTATGAGATAGAGGTCTTTCTCAAAGAGCTCATTTTAGGGATCAGATCAAATGATTCTATTGCCAAAGGTGCTGGTTTGATAAAAAATAAAATGGCTAATTTAAGTGTGTTATTTGCGTTTAATATGCTTTACTTCAATGTTATTATGTTTTTTATATAAAGCTATTATTTATTATAGTTACATGCAAAGAGGCCCTATAAGAAGCGTTTTTCAAGTACTTGAAATCGCTTGAAACATTCTATAATAGGGTGAAAAGTATACTATTGTGGAGCTATTTGCTCAGCTTTTTGAGCTCAGTTTTAGCGATCTTTATTGGGGGCAATTTTGGATTTTGTCAGCAGAATTTTTCCTTTAATGAGGTCGTCGTTGAATTGACCGACCGTTGTTTTTTGAAGCATCTCGGAGAGGTTATTGCGAATGCTTTTAAATTCATGATGTAACGGACAGGGATACTGTTCTGAACAGAACTCCAGGCCCATCCCACAGCCAACAAAGAGGTTCTCTCCATCAATTGCTTTGACTACATCGGACAACGGGGTTGACATATCTGAAGTATCGAGATAAAATCCGCCACCAGGGCCTTTCATGGAGCGAATAACGCCTGCGCGGCTTAAATTCTGCAAGATTTTACCAAGGAAGGCTTCAGGGGAATGGATATTTTCGGCAATTTCTTTGATACCGACGCGTCTGTTTTCTTGCGAACGCTGTGCGATAAAAAAAACCGCCCGGAGACCATATTCACATGTTTTGGAAAAAATACCCATATTCTGTTCTTGCTTTTCCACAAAGGTACAAAATCAAGAATAGCCATCCGCAATTCAGGGAAAATTTACGGATGGCCATAACTATCCGCTTAACCGAGCTGTAGTGAAGCAGGACCAAATTCTTCAAAATGAATATTCTCGGTTCCGATACCCCGGTCAGTTAAATACTGAAAATGCTTCGCTATGAAACCTGAAGGGCCACATAAGTAATAGTTGGCTTTTTGCGGCAGATGATCCGGATCTATTTTAGTGAGGTCTACCCATCCCTTTAGATTATTGTTATCGCTCTCCTGGAGCTCATCGTAGAAGGAGAAGCAGCTGATATGCTCGTTTTGTGCTTCCAGTGTCCTAAGCCTTTCTTTAAACGCATGTAAATCGCTGCTTCTACAGCCATGGATCCAGGTGACTGCATTTCGTCCCTTAGCATTGACCAGTTGTTCGAGCATCGCCATCAATGGAGTCTGCCCGACTCCACCGCTGATAAACACATGTGGATGTTCATTCTCCATTAGGTTAAAAGAACCAGTTGGTGCTGTCAATTCCAGCTGTTTTCCTACCTGAAAGTACTGGTGTAGGTAGTTGCTGACCATTCCCTCGGGTTTTCCTGAAGGAGTTTCTTTTTTAACAGAGATGCGAAGGTATTTACCATTGCTGGCATCGGACAAACTATATTGTCGCGGTTGATAAAGATGAAGTTCGGGTAAGTATACACGCACGCTTACATACTGGCCGGCGCTATGTCCGGGAACTTTGCCACCGTCGGTCGGTGCCAGGTAAATTGATTGTATTTCTGCGGTCTCTGAAACGATTTTAACAACATTAAACGGCTTCCAGCCTGTCCAGCCCCCCTCATTTTGGATCATTTCATCATACATCTCTTTTTCGATGCCGATCATCAGGTCAGCCAGTTGAAAGTAGGCTACTTTCCATGCCTCTATAAGTTCTTCTGTAGCCGCATCAGCCAGCACTTCACCGATAGAAGCCAACAGGTGCTTACCCACGATCTGATAGTGTTCGGGACGGATGTTGAGACTACTGTGCTTTTGTCCGATGTGTTTGACGGCAGATAAGAGTACTGTGGGGTTGTCAATATGCTCTGCATAGGCCAATACAGCCGTAGCCAAGGCCGTCTGTTGTTTTGCATTTTGCTGATTGCCCATATTGAAGATATGCTTAAGCTCAGGGTTGTGCGTAAACATGCGTTTGTAAAAATGACTGGTTAGCGCGACACCATGCTCCTTCAGAACGGGTATGGTTCCTTTGATTAGATCTTTCTGTGTTTCGGTGATCATAATAAAATATTTAAATACCTTTTTGTCTTTTATTTTTTAAAAAAAAGGCTGAAATGTGATTTTACCTCTTTTGGAGGTTGTTATTACTCGTTGATAGGATACACTTGCAAATGACTATCGAAAGCAAAAATAGGAAAATTTAATAAAAGACAAAAATATCTTTTATTAAATTTTAAACGGAAACTGATACTTAGTATAGAGAAAAGTACCGGATTCTATTTGCTCAAAACAGGCTAATGGCATTTGCCGGATAAGACAACTATTTCCAGGTTTTCAGATTACGGGCATAAAAAGTCCATTCCGGGGTATTGATCACATCTTTGTCAATATCGTACCAAGGACTCAGTTTTGGGTTATTCCAATTGTTCAAGAGTTGGATTTCTTGTGCTGGCATATAACTTTGAGCAAGCAGCACAATTTTTTTTCCTTCCTTATTTATTGCAAGATCAACGACAATAACGGCATGCCCAATGGGGGAGCCTTTCTGTATGAAAGTGTCTCCGATTTTGACCTCTTTCGTTGTTTTTACATTTGGTAATTCATCATGTAAAGAAGCTGTGTTGGCATAGGCAAAGATATACTCCATGTATTTCCAGTATTTTGCATAAGAATAGTCTCCTTTGACATAGCTTCCATAGCTGCGTGGTTTTCCATCCGACAGGAAGTTAAACTTAATGTCCTGATATCTTTTTTGCTGATAGAGGTAGTCGGCACGTAGGCGCATTACGGCATCGGCGCATTGATGTAGGTCGCGTTTACCAATATCCAGTTTGATAACGCTATTGTAGATATTGTTTCTGGGCTTAATTTTTCCATTATAATAACGAACCTCATGGTCTATAGGGTATAGCGGAAGATTTTCCAGAAAACTGCCAAAGTCTTTTGTGCTATAAGGGAGTCTTTCAAAACCCTTAGGCAACGAAATTCTTGTTTTGACGGTCATTCCTGCGGGGGCAATAAACTGTGTCCCGTCAGCATGCTCAGTCACTGTCCGGTCTTTGGGTTGTGCTTGTGACATAGGCGAATTTGGCTGTCCACAGCCAATGAATGTTTGTAGGGTTAGTGCGGATAGTAGTAAATATGTTGTTGTCATATAGCGTTTTTTAGTCAATGTCGTCTGTTCTGCTAATATAACAAAATTCGATAGAGCGCTCAGGTTGATCAATCGTTGAAAATTAAGAATTTTTTAAGCTGTCTACGAGCTTTTTGGATCATTTTCTGATGTAGCTTAGCCAAAGTTAATTGCAATAATTTATGTCAGAAAAACAGATTTTTCAGACTTCGAGCAAAAAGCGTTGGTACGCTTTCTCATGGATGAGCAGGGCTATGATCATTTCAATTGTCATAGCCATTGTATGCGTTATCTATACCCTGGGCGAGATTCAGGTACCTCCATTTCCAACCATCAATACAAATGCGCCATTGACAGCAAGGTCGACTGCCAAACTTAAAAAATCTAAACAGTTCAGAGAATTTGCCGTTGTCAAGTCAGAACTTCAAAAGATCAAACGGGATCGAGAGCTTAAACACCTAAAGCACCTGGGCAATAAAAATAGGATTAATATGGGGTTTTATGTCAGTTCTTGGTCCAATGAGGTTCGTCAGCAATCCCTGTCCGACTTAAGGCGTAACATTGGCCACTTGGACATGGTTGCAATGGAATCTTTTTTTACAGTGCCCGGCCAAGATACAATTGTGGATAAAGCAGATACCGCTGCCTTAAATGTCATTCATCAATATAAGCGCAAAGCTATTGCTCAGATTTCCAATTTCAGTGGCAATGATTTTGATGGGCAGACGGTGCGGACAATACTTGGGGATCCGGTTAGGCAACAACGTTTTATTGATGATATCCTGATCAAAATAAAGCGTAATGGTTTTTCAGGAATCAATATTGACTTTGAAAATCTTCAATTGAATGACCGTAAGCCTCTAAATGATTTTATGGCGCGGATCTATCAAGTTTTCCATAGCGAAGGTTTACTTGTTTCACAAGATATCTCGCCGGAAAATGATGATTACGATCCCGTTTCATTACAAAAATATAATGATTATATCATTTTGATGGCCTATGATCAGCATTCAGTTGAAAGTAATGCCGGCGTAATTTCCCATCAGGCCTGGGTAGAAGAGAATCTGGATATATTGTGCAGTAAAGTGGATGCTGATAAGGTGATTTTGGCATTGGCCTGTTATGGATATGACTGGCCTGTTGGGAAAGTAGGCCAGACCCTGACCTATGATAATGCTGTTATTCTGGCTCATAATTACAACGCAAATATTCACTTTGACCCAGCGTCTGCTAACCTCAATTTTAGTTATCAAGATGGAACTGGTATGCGGCACGATGTCTATTTCACCGATGCAGCGACCTACTTCAACCTGATTCGTAAAGCTGACGATTGGGGGTTGGCAGGTATAGCGCTCTGGCGATTGGGAAGTGAGGATGCCCGTTTATGGTCTTTTATCTCCAAGTCATTGGATCACGATGATTTGGCAAAAGAGCCTTTTGATTTTAAGAAGATCAGTAAAATTAATGTCGGTGGAATACAATATATTGGTGATGGCGAGATTCTTGATTTGGTTAATAGTCCTGAACCCGGCTTGGTCAAATTTGTATATGATTCCATTACCGGCTTAATTCAAAATCAGCGGTATGTCCAAATTCCGAGCAATTATGTCATCAAGCGCTTCGGTAAAAGGGATAAAACTGTTGTCCTGACTTTTGATGATGGTCCAGATCCAACATACACACCCGAGGTGTTAGATATTTTAAAAAGAGAGCATGTCCCGGCCGCGTTTTTTCTCGTTGGGGTGATGGCCGAAAAGAATATGGATCTGGTCCGAAAAGAATACCAGCAAGGTCATGAACTTGGTAACCATACTTTTTTCCATCCAGATATGTCGACGATTGGTCCCAACAGGGTGAAATTTGAGCTAAATGCAACGAGAAAGATTATTGAATGTATTACGGGACATAGTACGATATTATTTCGTGCGCCGTTTAATGCGGATGCTGAACCACAGACTGTGGCCGAGATTCTTCCCGTCGCCCAGAGCCGAAAGGAAAATTACATTAATGTCGGCGAATACATTGATCCCAATGACTGGCTTCCGGGACGTACTGCGGACGAAATTTATAATGAGGTTATAAAGCAACGGGATAATGGTAATATTATTTTACTGCATGATGCTGGAGGGAACAGAGAAGCGACCATAGCCGCATTGCCCCGTATCATCCATTATTTTAAGGAACATGGGTATAAATTTGCGACAGTAGGGGATCTGATGGGTAAAAAGCGGGACGAGTTGATGCCACCTGTGCAAAATGCTTCGGACTCGGGTTTCAGTGGCTCATTCAATCGCCTGTTTCTTGGAACTTTGTTCTACGGTAATATCTTCCTTAACTTGATTTTTTCAATAGCCATTGTATTGGCAATCGTTCGGACAGTGATGATTGCCTATTTGGCAATACGGCAAAAAAAGAAAAATAAGAAGGAGCAATTCAAATTAATTGCTGACCTACAGGACAAGGTCAGTATTATTATACCTGCTTATAACGAACAAGTAACCGTTTTGGCGACGATCAAAAGCCTGCTTCAACTCGATTACCCGGCTTATGAGTTAATTTTTGTTGATGATGGATCAAAAGATAAAACCTTTGAAATTGTGAGCAAAGTATACGGTGATCATCCAAAAGTAAGGTTGTTTACGAAACCTAATGGTGGAAAAGCATCGGCATTGAACTATGGTATTCAACAATCTAAAGCTGCATTTGTACTCTGTATAGATGCAGATACACAGCTAAAGACCGACGCGCTGCAGATGCTGATGAAGTATTTTAATAGCGATCAGATTGCCGCCGTTGCTGGCAGCGTGAAAGTAGGGAATGTGCACAATATGCTGACGCAGTGGCAATCTATTGAATACATCACTTCCCAAAATATGGATCGACGGGCTTTTGACCTGCTCAATATGATTGCTGTCGTTCCCGGAGCAATTGGTGCTTTCCGGCGCTCCGTTATTGTAGAAGTTGGTGGCTTTACAACAGATACATTGGCAGAAGACTGTGATTTGACCATGCGTATACTGAAAGCAGGTTACACCGTGCGCAACTCTGCAGAGGCTATTGCGTTTACCGAAGCACCAGATTCCGTAAAAATGCTTTTCAAACAACGCTTTCGCTGGAGTTTCGGTGTACTGCAGAGCTTCTGGAAAAATAAGAACACATTATTAAATCCCAAATACGGCTATTTCGGAATGGTAGGTATGCCTAATATTTTGGTTTTTCAGATCATCCTGCCTTTGTTCGCACCGCTGGCAGATCTATTTATGTTATTTTCCCTTGTTGGTGGTCTGTTTTCTTTGAGTGAAGTGAATGGCATCAGCTGGACCGGTATCGCGGGATTATTCTCTCTGCACAACGGTTTTGGTCAGGTTATGTTTTATTACTTTCTCTTTGTATTTGTGGATATTTTCTTTGCTGGCATCGCTTTTCGGATGGAAGGTGAGAAAATTAAAAATTTGATTTACCTGTTTCCACAACGTTTTTTCTGGCGTCAACTGATGTATTTTGTGCTGTTGAAATCGGTTAGAAAAGCTATTAAAGGTGAATTAAATACCTGGGGCACATTGAAACGTACTGGTGGTGTGAAGGAACTGACTGTGAGCGAATAGTATCCCGATCTTGCTTGTACGCTATTTTCTAAGTAAATTAGAAAAGGCATCTGTTTGCAGAAGAATTCGAAAACAGATGCCTCAATGGAAATAAAACAAACATGAAGATACTTTCGGCCGCCCAAATGGGTTGGGTAGATCAACAGACCATGAAAGATCAGGGGATCAGCAGCCTCGAGCTGATGGAACGGGCAGCAACTGCTGTTTTTAGGGAAATAAAGCAGCTATACCCTCAGTTGGCGCAACATACTTTTTATATTTTTTGCGGCAAAGGTAATAACGGTGGTGATGGATTGGTGCTGGCCAGGCTTTTGGATCAACAACAGGCTCAAGTCAGTGTATACTTGATCGATGCAATGGATTATTCAGCAGATAATTTAGCGAACCAAAATCGCTTGACTACCCAAGTTATTCAGAAAATAACGCCTGCAAGCACGATTCATATCCCTGCCGGGGTAATTGTGCTGGACTGCTTATTTGGCTATGGGCTGAAGCACCCATTGGATGACAATTGGCGCAACCTTATTACAGGCATTAACGATTGTGCAGGACCTATTTATGCCGTTGATATGCCGTCAGGTTTATTAACTGACGCGACCACAGCACAGAATGCGCTAGTCATCGAAGCTGATATGCTGTATACATTCCAGTCTCCAAAATTAGGATTATTAATGCCCGAGAATAGCGTGCGAGCTAAAGCATTCAAGATTTTGGATATTGGACTGAGCAAATCCTCCATAAATCAGGTTGATACAGTCTTTCACTACGTTGATTTCACTTTTTTAAAGACCTTCTATCGGAAGCGAAGAAAATTTGACCATAAAGGAACCTTTGGGCATAGCCTGATTATTGGTGGGAGCCGGGGAAAGATGGGGGCTGTACAATTGGCACTAAAGGCAGCTTTACGTGCAGGCTGCGGTTTGGCTACCACTTATATTCCAACCTGCGGTTATACAAGTATTCAGACAGCTGTGCCAGAAGCGATGGTACTGAGCGATCCCGAGGAAGATTTGATTAGTCAATTTCCTGATAATCGCAGCTTTCAATCTATCGGTATCGGAATCGGCATGGGGACAGCGCAAGTTACAATCGAAGCTTTCAAGGTATTTATCTTGAAAGGGATTGATACTCCTTTGGTATTAGATGCTGATGCGCTGAATATATTGGCGCAGGAGCCCAAATTATGGCAATTTGTCCCAAAAGGGAGTATATTGACCCCGCATCCCAAAGAGTTAAGCAGGCTATTGGGAACTTGGCAGAACGATTTTGAAAAGATGGAGAAGGTGAAGGCCTTTGCGTCGGAATACAACTTGTACGTTCTGATAAAAGGTGCCAACAGCGCTATGGTTACACCTGATAGAGCAATCTATTTCAACAGTACGGGCAATGTAGGAATGGCTACGGGGGGCAGCGGGGATATATTAACGGGAATATTGACAGCTTTGCTAGGGCAGGGCTATCCTTCACAAGAAGCCTTGCTGATGGGAGTCTATTTGCATGGCCGGGCTGCGGATATTGCCGTGCAGACGATCGGTGTTTATTCTTTATTGCCCTCGGATATCGTGGATTATCTTCCTGCGGCGTTTTTAGAACTGGAGCAATCGTGATGACGAAATGGTATATTGAGCAGGTATTCGCGGCTCGTACCTGGAAACTTCGAAAGGAAGTTTTTAGTTCGAAAGGACAGTTGACAGAGGTCATGCTGGACGAGGATTTTGAAGCATCTCATTTTGCGGCTTATCATGAAAACGATGTTGTTGGTATATTGACGTTGCGGCGTTCGGCCGAGGATTACGAGATTCTTTATTTTACTGTCCATCCCGATTTTAGAATGCAAGGGATAGGCTACGCACTGCTTCGTTATGCGCGGCAATTTGTCAAAACCTTCGATGGTCATTGCCTTTTTGTTCGAACAACCTTACAAGATCGCAATTTCTGGACTCATAATGGATTTGTTTTGGTCGAAGAATCTGATAGAATAGGAAGATTCACCTATAATTTAGAAGAGGACATTATATCCCAGTGATAACCGTACAAAGGGGTAATCCTTATCAATATCGGGATAGTCTTTAAAATTTCCTTCGAGTCGAAAGTAGCCCGAACTGGCATTTAACGAGAAATTTTTGAGTAGTCTCAAACTGGCATTGGCGGCAGCTGTGTGCAGAAAATAATGCGAATCATTTCCGCTGAGAGTAACAAAGTATCCGCCATGATAGTTCAATCCCAATTTTAATCTCTTCCAAACGCTGATGTCTATAGATCCGCGCAGATCCGCGCCAGGACCGTAGTTGTAATTCCGGCTGTCACCAAAGCGGAGGTAGGGATCCGGCACAGCCGCCAATACCACGGGGCCGCCACCGATTGTTGTTGTTAATTTGTTGTGCTTCCCAAAGGTAAAATTGGAAATGACATTATAATTCACACTTTGTGCTCCATAGAAAAAAGCCTCATTATGGATGAAATCATAGTTGGCGGAGACAATCCCCAGATGCCTTCCAGGTAATTTCTTGAAAATACGTTTACCATATAATGAGGCGTAGACGTTAAGTGAATTGACAAAAGAACTGTCATCTGAGCCTACTTCAAGATTGACATAAAAATCGTCAAAAGGTTTTTTTTGGTCTACTTCACCATTGGTATAAAGAAGTTTTACCCGGGCATATATATCATTTTTTCCCTTTTCTATAATATTTCCCTCTTTAGCATCGAAGCGCTTGACACCTAAATCAAATTCCGCCTGTACATGCGAACTGTCAATTACTTGTCCTTTAACAACCCTTCCCCAGCGCCCATCTAATAAGCGGTTTAAGCCATTGATAGGGTTGATCAAAAATGCCAGAAATTCTTTACTTTGCCGTTCGGCCACTGAGTGGGTCGGTCTGGATAGAACGTTTTGTGATAAACGATGCGTCATTTCACCCAATATAATACCACCAAAAGAGGTGTTAACAAGGTCATTTATTGATGGTGCCTGCGTTTCACCTGCTGTTTCCCAAAGAAAACTCCCAGCTACCGTAGCGACAGAAGACTCCCAAAATGTGAAGTTATTGGAACGAAATGCATTAAAATAAAGCTGTCCATGGTAGGGGTGGGCGATCTGATTCGTCGCAAAGGCATTGTCATCCCAAGCCCAGGCTTTTGGGTTGAGATGTTTGATCCAATTATTTAAGCTGATGTGCGAATAGGGATCCTTGCGTACGAAGTAATTGAATGAAGCAGGTAAGGCCTGGAAGGAGAACCACTCAATCCCTGCCCGGGTCCATAATCTTTTCGGGTTGTGGAATACGGTGTCTGTTTGGATATCTAGCTGAAAATTTTTTGAGAAATTTTTTTTAAGATTCGTATAAACTAGGCAGCTGTCTCGTTGAAAAGAATGCATTACACTTAACTTTTCAGAACCCAAAATCTGCCGTGCAGATCGTGGGGCTAGCTTAATGCTGCTGTCCTGAAATATAACCAATTCACTTTGCGCCGTAGTGTGCTTGGGTAAACAGCAGACCAAACAAAAAAAGAGTGAAATTATAAAAAATAAACGTCCTGTCATATACAATCTCATGCTGATCCAATTGGACAAAACTACTTCTTTTTAACATAATAGCTTAAGCATGTTTTGGATCTTTATTCGTATTATGACGTTATTTTGATACGGGAAGGCTTATTTATACCGTCGGGATCAGCGTGTAGTCCAGGTGATCTTCCGCAGTGATCGAACGGATGATACGACATGGATTTCCTGCGGCAACCACATCTGCTGGGACATCTTTGGTGACCACCGAGCCAGATCCAATGACCGAATTTCTGCCGATATGGACACCGGGGTTAATTACCACCTGTCCTCCTATCCATACATTATCTTCAATTACAATAGGTGCTGAAAATTCCCAGCCCTGATTTCTTGTTTCAAAATAAATCGGATGACCTGCGGTAAAAAGACTTACGTTGGGCCCGAATAATACATTTTCACCTATTGTAACCGGCGCTCCATCTAATATGGTGCAGTTATAATTGCAGTAAAAGTTTTCACCTATGGAAATGTTGTAACCATAATCGCAGCGGAATGGGGGTTCCAGAAAGAATCGCGTACCGGTTGATTTAAATAGTTTTTGAATGATCTGTTTTCTGAATTTAATCTGTTTTGGTTCGGAATCATTGAAACGCTTGAGCTCCTCCTTAGCATATTGTCTTTCCTTAAATAGTTGTCCATCCGAATCAATATATGGGATGCCGGCAATCATTTTCTCCTTAGGTGATTTCATTCAGTCACTGTTTTTGATCTGAAGCAAAGATACAGGAAGTTTTTTAGGCTCCGCATAGATAGATAAAATAAGGGTAAACATATATTGGCGGAAGCTATTGATTTAAGATAATTAATTCAGTATTTACAAACAATTTGCTGATGAGAAGCATTTAGATAATGGACATACAGAATTCTTTTGCTATCACGAAAGGCTTTTATTCAAAATAATTTTATATAATGAAAATCGCTTATATCAGTACCTATCTGCCCAAAGAATGTGGTATCGCTACGTTCACTTCGGATCTGTTACACGCAGTGGCACTACATAATCAGGATCTAATGCAACATGTCATTGCAGTTGCAGACCGACCTTACGTTTATCCCAGTGAAGTCGTTTTTACCATTGATCAGCACCATCAGCTTTCTTACATCGAAGCTGCCAACTATATTAATAACAACGGTTATGATTGCGTTATCTTGGAGCATGAATATGGTATTTTCGGGGGAAATAGCGGTATGTACATTCTTTCACTCATTAACGCGCTTCATATTCCTTTATTGGTAAACTTCCATACCATTTTAGAAAAGCCAAATGTCGATGAAAAAGCGATCTTAATTGAAATAGTCAAACGTGCCTCTATTGTAGTAGTGATGAGTAATTATGCGACTACCCTGTTAAAATCTGTTTATCGGGTAAACACCACGAAAGTTAGGCTCATCCATCATGGTGTACCTGAATTTCACCTTACTCAGGAAGAGGCCAAAGCACAAAAAGGGCTTTCAGGTAAAAAGGTTTTACTTACTTTCGGTTTTATAGGCCGAAATAAAGGAATAGAAACAGTGATCGAGTCGCTTGCCGAAGTTGTCAAGGGCGAACCTGATCTTATTTATTTGATTGTTGGTAAGACACATCCTAATGTGCTTGCGCATTCTGGAGAGGAATACCGTGAGTATCTGAAGAGTTTAGTTGATTCCTATCATTTAGAAGAGCATGTACAATTTGTCAACTCTTTTGTAAGTCAGTCCGATCTTGTTACCTATTTATCAGCTTGTGATGTATATGTGACACCATACGTCAACGAAGCACAAATCACAAGTGGCACTTTATCATACGCAATTGGAGCGGGAGCAGCTGTTGTATCCACCCCTTACTGGCATGCAAAGGAGCTATTGGCTGAAGGTCGAGGAGTTTTGGTCGAATTCAAAAATCCGACTGTAATGGCAGCAACCTTAGCTGCGTTGTTTAGCAATCAAGAATATCGTACCACCTTGCGTGACAATGCCCGAGCCTTTGGTAAAGAAATAACCTGGAAAAATATTGGGCTTCGCTATACCCGGCTTTTGGATAAAGTAATTCCTTCACTTGACAGTTTTAAAGAAAGCGTAACTTTTTCAAAAGATGAAATGCCCAAATTCAGCTGGAAACATATTGACCGATTGACCAATCAGGTCGGTATTTTGCAGCATGCGACATACTCATTACCTAATTACAAGGAGGGATATTGTTTGGATGACAATGCACGTGCGTTGCTGGTAACGTTGTTGGCGGAGCGTGATTTTGCAGACAAAAAGCTTGATCGCCGGATTTCTACCTACCTGAGTTACATCTATTATCATCAGCGTGAGGATGGATTGTTTCACAACTTTATGAGTTTCCAACATAATTTTCTTGATGAAGTTGGATCAGAAGATTCATTTGGTAGGACGATGTGGGCGTTGGGTGTACTCCTTAGGGAAACAAAATTGACGAGTTATTACCAGATGGGACACGAGTTGTTTTTTCGATCTGTACCACATTTTAGCCAATTGCGCTCCAATCGGGCCATCGCTTATACAATACTTGGTATTGCAGAATATTTGCATCATCAATCCAATGATGAAGTTATGGTTGAGTTGATGCGCCAGCTAATTGGTAAGTTAATGAAAGAATATGAAGCAAGTGCGGGTGACGATTGGCAGTGGTTTGAGCCGGTGTTAGCCTATGATAACGCAATTTTACCTTATGCTCTGCTTACCGCCTATCCCTTTCTCAATGACGAGTCCGTAAAGCAACTGGGGTTATTGACCATGACATTCTTGGAAAGTATGACGATTCAAAATGGTGCACTCTCGCTGGTCGGAAACCAGGAATGGGCTAAAAAGGGAAAGCAGGTCAGTAAATTTGGTCAGCAACCGCTCGACGTCACAGCAATGGTGTTTATGTATCGTGAAGCTTTTCGCTTGACAAATAAAAAGGTTTATTTCGCCCGTATGATTGCATCCTTTCGTTGGTTTTTGGGCGAAAACGACTTAAAGTTGGGGTTATATGATGAGGAAACAAAAGGCTGTTGCGACGGCCTGGAATCTTATGGGATCAATAGAAACCAAGGCGCCGAAAGCACCCTTTGTTTTTATCTCGCTTATATCGTGGTTTACCGCGCATTTATTGATAACGCTCAGGGTTCAAAATAGCCAGCAATAGGTCTTCTAGATTAATGGTGGCATAGGTCGACGCATAATCTGACATGGCATACGGCAAAATGAGCATGTCGTTGTGGACTAAGGCACCACATGAGTAAATGACATTGGGTACATAGCCCTCACGTTCCTCGTCATTGGGGGTCATCAGGGGGCTGTGTAAACGTCCTATCTCCACATGGGGGTTATCCAGATCCAGCAGTGCTGCACCAAGGACATACTCGCGCATCGGGCCGACAGCATGTGTTAAAATCAACCAGCCATATTTTGTCTCTATTGGCGAACCGCAATTGCCTATCTGCACATATTCGTAGGCGTATTCAGGCTGTTGGATCCGTATGGCTGTTTCTTGCCAGATATTGATGTTATTGGAATAAGCAATATAATTATTTTCACCGTCAATGCGGCAAAGCATTGCATACCTTCCGTTGATCTTCCGAGGGAAGAGTGCAGCGCCCTTGTTGGCAATCTCTCCGTAGATCGGTTTTACTTTAAAATGGTAAAAGTCTTTTGTGGTCAAGAGCTTGGGCAGTATGCTAAAACCATCATAAGCTGTATAGGTCGCATAATAGATAGTTTCTCCTTTTTCATCCTTAAATTGGACAAAGCGGGCATCTTCGATACCTCTTTTTTCTGTATCCGCTATTGGGAAGATCACGCGTTCGGAAATGGAGGTGTCCAGGGAAAATGTCATTTCATAATGGGACGAGGCTAACCACAGTGCTTGTTGCAAAAAGGTGATGTTCTCCAAATTTTCTTCACTATCCTGTCTGACTTCGTCAATATAACGCTTGAGTTCTTCATAAGTAAAGGTTGCGGTTAATTTTTGCTCAAGCTTCATTTTGACTTCGGTAGGCTCAGCATGTAGCTCATTCATCTTTTTTAAAAATGATTCCTTATGATAACGATGATTTTTGACCTGAATAGGCTTATCCAACAAATTGCCGATATAATCTATATGAATATTATTGTTTACGTCAAGTGTTCCGGCCCGAAACACTATGGAGGAAACATGACCTTCACCAGTGGCTCTGAAGCTGAGTATCACGCGTTTCTCGCCCTTAAAAAGCTCAGTCTGATCCGGATGCTCGACAATGGAGGGATTGAAGAGTGCTGCCGACTCAATGGAATATTCCATGGTAAAATAAGAGCCAATCAATAGCTTGTCTAGTTGACTGAGCCTGTCTTTTGGAAAAGGGACTTTCTCTAATAAATGGCTCACACGTTCAAAATTGCGCTCAAAAATATTCACAATACTGCGATGTCTTTTTGTGTAGCTACGGAGAACCTGACCAAAAACCTCTTTGCGTTCGGATTCGCTCAGCGCCAGGATACGCTTGAGTACTTTGATTGTTCGGTCGTCGCCAAGAAAGAAGAATCTTGCCAACACCCTTTTCTTGTCCGGTTTAAAATAAATGTCTTTTCGCTCTACTTTTACAGGTTTATGCATTGCTATGTTTTTCATGTATACACTCCTATAAGAACGATCAGCGACGGGATTTTGTTTTTACAAGCTTCGGATAATGGCAGGATATATTATAAAAATGGATTAACTTTGACGGGTACAAATTTTTAGATATGACTGAAAATAGTTTAGATAAATTAGAACCAAAAGCAATTTGGAGAAATTTCGCTGCATTGAATGCTGTTCCTAGGGCTTCAAAAAAAGAGGAACGTGTCATTGCATTTATGGTAGATTTTGGGGAATCATTGGGTTTAGCGACCAGTGTGGATGAAATTGGCAATGTGTTGATCAAGAAATCCGCAAGTTTGGGAATGGAAGATCGCAAAACCATCGTATTGCAATCGCACTTGGATATGGTTCACCAGAAGAATAATGATACTGTTTTTGATTTCGATAACGAAGGCATTAAAATGTATGTCGATGGGGATTGGGTAAAAGCTGTAGGAACTACGCTGGGTGCAGATAATGGACTGGGCGTTGCGACAATCATGTCTATTTTGGAATCAGCAGAAATCGTTCATCCAGCTATTGAAGCTTTGTTTACCATAGATGAGGAAACTGGAATGACTGGAGCATTGGGATTAAAAGGAGGCGTTCTGTCAGGCGAGATCTTATTGAATCTGGATACTGAAAATGATCATGAGATTGACATCGGTTGTGCGGGTGGTATTGATGTTACTGCAACACAATCTTATATCGCCGAGGCCTGTCCTTTAGATACCTCATCGTTTGAGCTTACTGTAAAAGGCTTGCATGGAGGACATTCAGGCATGGATATTCATAAGGGGTATGCCAATGCCAATAAGGTGATGAACCGGTTGTTATTTAAGGCAAATGAACGCTATGGATTACGTATCGCATCCTTATTGGGGGGAAGCCTTCGCAATGCGATCCCGCGGGAAAGTGTAGCCAACGTAGTCGTTGATAAAGATAAATCGGCAGTTTTCGTCGAGGAACTCACACAATTGGCTCAGGCCATCAAATTCGAGTTTGCCACCACTGAACCCGCTATAGAGATCGTGGTTGAACCGAGTGATATTGCTCATGCGGAAGTTATTCCTGTTCAAGTGCAGGAGAATTTGATCCATTCTATTTACGCGGCTTTGAACGGTGTTTACCGTGTGAGTGCTGATTTTGAGGATCTCGTTGAAACTTCCAACAATATCGCTAAAGTTGAAGTAGGGGATGGGCAGATTGCGATTAAATGTTTAACCAGATCTTCGGTCGAAACATCCAAGTTTGACCTGGCGTATTCTTTGCAGGCAGCCTTTGAATTAGGTGGTTTTGAAGTGGAGTTCTCTGGTAATTATCCGGGATGGGCGCCCAATCCAAATTCTGAAATTTTAGAAGTGCTTAAATCCATTTATACGAAACAACATGGCGAAGCTCCGGAAGTTGTAGCCTGTCATGCCGGATTGGAATGCGGTATATTGGGGACCAACTATCCAGGTATGGACATGATTTCCTTTGGACCAACGATATTAGGGGCGCACTCACCAGCAGAACGTGCTTCTATATCTTCTGTTCAGAAATACTGGAATTTCGTTCTTGAAATCCTAAAGGAAATTCCGTGCAAATAAGCTTGTTATCCCTTTCTGCATAGCAGCTTAAACCACAGGATAATAAACGAAGGGTTGTTTAAAATATGAAGTGAATTCCACGGGTCTTCGACCAAATGGGGAGACACTTCATATTTAGACGACCCTTTTCTTAAAATATGACCAATCTTTGTTGTTCCTTTAGGTTCTATTATCCTCGTAGCCTTTAAAACGGCTGCTCCTTCTTGTACTCAAATTAGTTTTCAAACATAATCTTTGGATACCTCTTTTTTAAACGGAGTGATTCCATACGAGCTGAATCTTCGATGCGGAAGTTCGGTTTAATAGCTGCTCAAATTTTGCTTTGCGAAGCAGCGATATGTGTATTATATTTCAATTTTACTTGCATAAATTGGAAAATAATTGTACTTTCAGAATGAAAAAATGATTTACTAGACCAAAATTTTATTACGCCTCTTTTTGAAGGCTCGGACCTAATAATAATATAATGACCATAATCCTCATTGTAAGCAGTATTTGCTTGCTTATCCTATGCATTACTTATTTTAAGATAAATGCGTTTCTTTCCTTTTTATTGGTTTCTATTCTCAGTGGTTTGTGTTTGGGGATTGCGCCAGACCAACTGGTTGGTACTGTCGAAAAAGGGATTGCAGGGGTGATGGGCAGCCTAACACTGATTATTGTGCTTGGTGCAATGTTGGGGAAGATTGTTGCTGAAAGTGGCGCTGCGGAAATCATTGCCTCACAGATGGTCCGTCTAATGGGGGAGAAATACTTGCAATGGGGCTTGATGTTGACAGGTTTTGTGGTGGGGATTCCCTTGTTCTATGGTATTGGTTTTGTCTTATTGGTACCCTTAATTTTTTCGATCTCCTATCGTTATAAGTTGCCTGCTGTGTATATCGGTTTACCCATGTTGGCCGCATTGTCGGTAACGCACGGGTTTATTCCGCCTCATCCTTCTCCTGTTGCATTAGTGGCATTATTTCATGCAGACATGGGGCTGACTCTGATTTATGGTCTTTTGATTGCTATTCCAGCGATTATATTAGGTGGACCAATCTTTGGCCGTCGGCTGAAAAACATGCTCCCCAGTCAGGAATCCATATTTCGGCTGGAGAAAACTGCTGAGCAGCTGGAATATAAACGGCCCACTGTTGGTACAAGTATGGTGGTGGCACTACTTCCCGTTCTGTTGATTATCTTGTTTACACTCATACCCTATCTATACGCTACAGAGGATGGGACAGTACAACGTTGGTTGAAATTTATAGGTAGTCCAACAGTTGTGATGGTCATTGCTATTGTTGTGGCTACCTATTTGTTGGGATTGAGACTTGGTCGTTCCGTGGTGAATGTGATGTCAATCTATGAATCCGCAGTCCGCGATATCGCGATGATCCTGCTGATTATTGCCGGATCAGGTGTGTTCAAACAAGTGATGGAAGATAGTGGTGTGAGCCTATTGCTTGCCAATTCCCTACAGCAACTTCCTATTTCGCCTTTATTGTTAGCTTGGTTAATTACTGCGGTCATTAGAGGCTGCGTCGGGTCCGCGACAGTTGCTGCGCTGACGGCAGCAGGTGTTCTGTTACCTGTCGTAACAGCAAGTAAGGTTGATCCCAATCTAATGGTTCTGGCAATTGGGGCAGGAAGTCTCATGTTTTCCCACGTCAACGACGCTGGCTTTTGGCTATTCAAGGAATATTTTGGCCTGAGTGTCAAGAATACGTTATTTTCTTGGTCGGTCATGGAAGCGATCGTTTCCATTGTTGGGCTTGTAGCTGTTTTGCTATTGCAAATAATTTTATATTAGCTCTTATATTTTTAAACTTTAAAATCATTGATGATGTACAACGCAGACGAACAATTTGAAAAATTAGGTTTGACATTACCGCCAGCACCGGCACCTAAAGGTGTATATAAACCATATGTGATTGATGGCAAATATCTTTATCTTTCTGGCCATGGACCGGTACAGGATGACGCTTCACTCATTATTGGAAGGATTGGTAGTGATATCAGCCCTGAGGATGGAAAACTTGCGGCCAG
The DNA here is from genome assembly GCA_029239355.1 of Sphingobacterium sp. Taxonomy (GTDB): domain Bacteria; phylum Bacteroidota; class Bacteroidia; order Sphingobacteriales; family Sphingobacteriaceae; genus Sphingobacterium. The sequence goes on along the minus strand of JAQZAZ010000016.1, from coordinate 31,945 downwards.
ACAGGTAGGTTTGACGATGCTATCGACGATCAAAACCAATTTGGGCTCATTAAATAAAATTAAGCGGGTCATTAAGGTATTGGGTATGGTCAACTGTACACCCGATTTTCTATATCATCCCAGCGTGATCAATGGTTGCAGTGAGTTGTTTGCTGCGGTCTGGGGTGAAGAAAATGGAATCGGTACACGTAGCGCTGTCGGTTTCGGCTCTTTACCGGATAATATTCCTGTTGAGATCGAAGCACTATTCGAATTGCATTAATCAGTGGGGCATGGAAACTTGGTATCGGGTACAAAATGTTGATCAGGTAGATTCACCGGCACTGCTGCTGTATCCTGATCGTATTGTTCGGAATATTGATCGCGCACTGAAGTTTGTGCAAGGGGACGTAAATCGTTTACGGCCCCATATCAAAACTAACAAATGTAAAGAAGTCTGTCAACTGTTGCTGGAAAAGGGGATTAACAAATTCAAATGTGCCACCATTGCTGAGGCCGAACTGCTTGGTACGGTCGGAGCAAAGGATGTTTTGTTGGCCTACCAGCCGGTGGGGCCAAAGATTGATCGTTTGTTGCGCTTGATCGATGCATTTCCCAATACACACTATGCCTGCCTGGTAGACAATGCGGATTCTGCAAATCAGCTGTCAATACGAGGGCTAGAAAGAGGCAAATCTATCGCAATATATATCGATGTAAACATTGGTATGGGGCGTACGGGGGCTTCTATTGCGCAAATGGAACGTCTTGTATTAGCTATTCAGTTGTTGGATGGTATTCAACTGGTCGGTGTACACGGCTACGATGGCCATATCCACGATAAAGATTACACAATACGCCAAGAACAAAGTCAGCAGGCTTACAGTGCGCTCGACATGGCTTACCTGATGGCACAAGGCTCTACTTCTACGCCCCTAACAAAGGTGATCGGGGGATCGCCAAGTTTTCCGTTCCATGCAGGACGTCATGATGTGGAATGTAGCCCGGGCACCTTTGTGTTTTGGGATTTTGGTTACGCCGAAAATTATGCGGAACAGGACTTTTTAGTTGCCGCGGTGTTGCTGACACGTGTTGTTTCCATTGTAGATCACAAGCATCTCTGCTTGGATCTTGGGTACAAGTCTGTTGCCTGCGAATCGCCACAGCCCCGTGTCAAATTTTTTGACCCGCGGATTGGTGAGATTAAAATGCAGAGTGAAGAACATCTCGTGGTTGAGGTCAGGGACAGTGCCGACTTTAAGATAGGTGATGAGTTGTTCTGTGTGCCGCGGCACATCTGTCCTACAGTCGCTTGTTACGACGAGTTACATGTCGTAGACAAGGGCACTGTTGAACAGGTTTGGAAGGTATCTGCTCGAAGTAAAAAGATAAATTATTGATATGTACGAATTTGAAATGCCCTTGGTGGTAGATGCACACTTAGACCTGAGCATGAACGCCATGGAATGGAACCGCGATCTTCGGCTCCCCATTCAGGAATTAAACCGGAGAGAGCAGGGGATGAACGATAAACCCGACCGGGCAAAAGCTACGGTTACTTTTGAAGAACTACGCAAAGGGAACATCGGTATAGTCGTCGCAACACAGATTGCACGTTTTGTGCGCCCCGATAGCACATTGCCGGGCTGGTACTCAGCAGAGCAGGCTTGGGCGCAGACACAAGGACAATTGGCTTGGTATAAAGCCATGGAGGCAGATGGGCACCTGAAAATGATCAAGACAAAGTCTGATTTGGATCAGCATATAGCGTTGTGGTCTGACGGAACGGATCAGACTCCTAAGCCGATTGGTTATCTACTGAGCTTGGAAGGAGCTGATTCTTTGATGGATATTAGCTATGTGGAAAAGGCTTATAATTACGGTTTGCGTGCAATTGGTCCGGCACATTACGGCCCGGGGAGATATGCCAACGGGACCGATTCTTCCGGTAGGCTTAATGCGCAAGGCCTCCAGTTACTGCACGAAATGGAGCGGTTGGGTATGATCCTTGATGCTACGCACCTCAATGATGATGCGTTTTGGGATGCGATAGGGCGATATCATGGACCAATCTGGGCCAGCCATAACAATTGTCGGAAGTTTGTGGATCACAACCGGCAGTTTAGCGATGAGATGATCAAGATTCTGGTGGAGAAGGGAGCCGTTATCGGCGTTGCTTTAGATGCCTGGATGATGGTGCCCAACTGGGTACGTGGTATATCTGATCCCAAATCCAGCAATTGTTCGATGGAAATCATGGCCGATAACATTGATCATATCTGTCAGTTGGCGGGCAATGTCAATCATGTTGGGGTAGGGAGTGATCTGGATGGGGCCTTTGGTCGGGAACAATGTCCTTACGATCTGGAAACCATCGCTGATATCCAAAAGGTTTTCGGACTATTGAAGCAACGTGGCTACAGCAATACTGATCTTGAAAAAATTGCCAACCAAAACTGGTTGAATTTTATGCGAAATGCCCTGCCGGAGTAGTAACAGCTCCGCGGATCGTGTTATATTATACATAAGCTTAACCTCATGTGGGTAGCCTCTTGTTTAATCGGATGAACATAATGATCGCTGACAACAGGATTACCTCGAATGCATGTGGCCTTTGCTCAGGAGTTTCAGGGTGACATCATGAGTACAGGTCAGAGGGAATATGGTAAGCAGATCGTTACACGGAGGTATGCTTACCTGATTGATAGGTGTGCTAAATAAATGATATATTCGTAAACAGAAACAATTCTAAACCGTTATGACACTTACTTTACGACTCCAATTGTCCCTGATGATGTTTTTGGAGTATTTTATTAAAGGAGCTTGGTTTGTTACACTGGGTACCTACCTGATAAAATCCCTGAATGCCTCCGGAATGGAAGTTGCCAATATATTTTCTACCCAGTCCCTGGGTGCGGTTTTCGCGCCTTTCTTTGTTGGTTTTGTGGCAGACCGCTATTTTAATGCGGAGCGGGTACTCTCGGTTTTACATCTCATAGGCGCTGCATTGCTTTATGGGATGTCCCAAGCACCTGATGCCGGTCATTTTTACCCTTATGTTTTTGTTTACTTCATGGCTTATATGTCGTCGCTGTCCCTTTCCAATAGTATTGCTTTCCGGCATATAGGGGACGCCAAAAGATATTTTCCCGGGATACGTGTTTGGGGTACAGTCGGGTGGATTTGTTCTGGGCTCGTGATCAGCTATTTATTCCGTTGGGATAGTCCTGAAGCAATTACTCAGGGCGCTTTGCACAATACCTTTATTATGGGCGCTGTGTGTTCTGTCCTTTTAGCATTGTTTAGCTTGTTTCTTCCAAAGACTACACCACAGATACAGGTAAAAGGCGAAAAATTTGATTTTGGAAAAGCCATTGGCTTAGATGCCCTGCGGCTGTTAAAACAAAAGAGTTTCCTAATATTTTTTGTTACCGCGATTGTGATCTGTATACCCATTTCGTTCTATTATCAAAATGCCAACCCTTTTTTGGTTAATGTCGGTATGGCAAATCCAACCGCAAAAATGGCATTGGGACAGTTTTCAGAAGCGATCTGTTTGCTGTTGATTCCATTTTTCTTTAAACGTTTGGGCTATAAGAAAATGATTTTATTGGGCATCGCCGCATGGGCATTGCGGTATCTTTTCTTTGCTTTTGGAAATGGGCAGGAAAAAGCGATTCTGCTTATTTTAGGTATTGTGCTGCATGGAATTTGCTATGATTTTATGTTTGTCGTCGGGCAGATCTATACCGATCGTATTGCAGGAGAGAAGTATAAGGCCTCGGCCCAAGGCCTGATTACGATTGCCATGTATGGCGTAGGAATGCTGATTGGATTTTGGGTGGCTGGCGCGGTGTCAGATTATCTCAAGGCAGGCTATGCGGATCAATTTTGGGAGTACCTATGGTTTATACCGGCAGGGATCTCATTTTTCTGTCTGCTCCTGTTCGCTATTTTTTTCAAAGTGGAAAAGCCGGAACAGCTGCCAGTATAATCCCGAGATAGCAAAACTAAAAGCTTTATGAAAAATAGAGGGATCTGCTTAGCCTAACCTATTTTTGGATACGGTCTTAAGGTCCTTGCCAAGAAGGTAATTAGGATGGGTACGCCCAAACACGAAAGAGGACGCTAAAAGCTCTAAATTTTAACCTTTAGCATCCTCTTTATTTTTTGCAACATTATTTTTTATAGTCAACGGATTAAATCATATTAAACCATTGCTGATATTTTTCACCAATAAAAGGAAGGGCTTTCTTCTCGCCCGAGAATGCCGCAATTAAACCCAATATAAGAGCGATAAGTAAGATTGCACCGACAACACTCATGATTATTCCACCAATACCCGGGATAAAGCGCAACAAGCCCAATGCAATTCCTGTGACGGTAATACCAATACTTTGTCTGATGTGGAACTGACCTAAAGAAGTCTTTTCCTTATTATTCATGATGATGGCAGCGATCAGGCCGATGAGGGTTAAATAGGAAATAATAGCAACTGTTTTGCCTTCGTTTGATGATGTGCTCTGCACTGAGTTTCTCTCCATGATACTTATACGATAAATTGTGATGTAAATGTATAAGGCAAATGTAAAATAGAATATCCCTATTTTCTTTAGCTGAATTCAGGGATATTTAATTTTGTGCAGTATTTACCGCCATTATTTAGGGCAGCTGTGACTATCCTTCGACGCTTTCCAGTAATTGTTTTTCGTGAAGTTCAAAATATTCACCTCTTTTCTCCATTAACTCAAGGTGAGTGCCCTGTTCGACAATCTGACCTTGATCCATGACAAGAATATGGTCCGCATTTTTGATGGTCGAAATTCGATGGGCAATGAAAATACAGGTTTTGCCCTTCATGATGCGGCTTAATGAGCGTAAGATTGTTTCTTCGGTTTTGGTATCAACAGCGGATAAGCAGTCGTCAAAGATCAATATATTTGGCTCTTTTACTAATGCCCGGGCGATGGATACACGTTGTTTTTGACCGCCCGAAAGTGTGATGCCACGCTCGCCGACAGCAGTTTCAAACCCTTCATCAAAAGCGATAATATTATCATACACAGCAGCGTCTTTCGCGGCCTGCTCGATCTGTTCTTGTGTAAAATGATCCAGCCCGAAACCGATGTTATTGGCAATCGTATCTGAAAATAAGAATACATCCTGTGGGACGAAGCCAATTTGTTGGCGAAGATTTTTGAAGTTAAGCTCCTTTAAGGCAACACCATCGTATTGAATATTGCCGCTGTCGATATCATACATGCGCAGCAGCAGATTGGCCAAAGTAGATTTCCCCGAACCAGTTTTTCCAATAATCGCCAGTGTCTTGCCGATAGGCACCTGGAAAGATATATTTTTAATGGCCTGTATACCTGTTTCTGGGTAAGTGAATGATATATTTTCCACCTTGATCTCTCCGGCGATTTCTTTGTCTATTTGACCATTGATGATCGGCGATTGTGTTTCTAAAAACTCATTGATCCGTTTTTGTGATGCAGCCGCACGTTGTACCAGCGAAGTCACCCATGCCAAAGACATGGCCGGAAAGGTCAATTGATTGACATAGATAATAAATTCGGCAATATTTCCGGGGGTAACTGTTCCTTTGGCAACTTCAATTCCACCGATATAGATCGTAATGACGGTACTCAGACCAATCAGTAGCAAAATAAGCGGAAAGAAGACGGCTTGTACCTTCACCAGATCCAATGCGGTGTTGCGGTAAATGGTACTTTCCTTTTCAAATGCTTCCATTTTATTCTGTTCCCGGGTATATGTCTTGATGACACGGATACCAGCAAAGGTTTCCTGGACAAAGGAAGAGAGGTTTGCAAGCTGTTTTTGTATTTTTAAGCTGCGTTTATTGATAATTTTATTGACAAAAAGGATGATAATTGATAAGACCGGGATAGGAGCCAATGCGTAGGTCGCTAGCCTTCCATTGACACTATACATGGCATAAATAACCATAATGGACAGGACTATCGTATTAATGGCATACATAATAGCAGGTCCAAGATAATTTCGCACCTGGTTGACATCCTCCGTGGCACGGCTCATCAGGTCGCCCGTATTGTTTTTTCGAAAAAAACCGAAATTCAATTCCTGATAATGATTGTAAATTTCATTTTTAAGGTCATACTCGATATAGCGGGAAGTCAGAATAATTGTCTGGCGCATAAAGAATAGGAAAATTCCGCGCAACAGTGAAAGCAGTAATACGATAAACCCGAAGAACAATAAGCTCGTGCCAAATACCTTGTAAATCAGCTCTTGTCTGTCAAAGCCATCGAAAAGGCGGTAGAGATAAATGTTTTCCTGTACAAGGTCAAAGGCTTCGCGAATGACTTTAGCTGGGAGTACCCCAAAGTAATTGGAAACGATAACAAAAATAACCCCTGGAACGAGTTTCCAGCGGTATTTATAAAAGTACTTATTTAAGTAGGCGAGATCCTTCATATTATGGATACAAAAATAGAACTAATTCAGCAAAATGCTTTTATATTTCGATGAAATTACTGTCATTCGGAAATCAAATGTTAAGTCTTGGATAAAAAAAGATATTATGCACAACGAATAATTTTCCTACTTTTGCAACAAGTACCTTAAAAAATTAAAACAAATTAGAGTAGTACATTTTATGTCAACATCTCAAAATTCTATTTTTGAATTGATGAGCCAGTCTGGTCATCAAAACTTATTTTTCTGTAATGATGAATTAGTGGGCTTAAAAGCTATTGTTGCGATCCATGACACCACATTGGGGCCGGCAATAGGAGGGGTTCGTATGTTACCATACGAATCGACAGAAGAAGCTATTGAGGATGCTTTACGTTTATCCAAGGCCATTACCTATAAATCTGCCATTACTGGATTAAATTTGGGTGGCGGAAGTGCTGTTATTATCGGTAACAGCCGTTTGGACAAATCTGAGGTTTTATTGCGTCGTTTGGGCCAGTTTATTGAAGGATTGAATGGTAACTTTATTGCTTCGTTGGACGTGGGTACCACACAGCGCGATTTAGAATATATTTATACAGAGACAGATCATGTTGCTGGTTTGCCCAAAGCGATTCACGGCAGTGGGGTTGGAGATACATCAATTTTTGCAGCCCAAGGTGTCTATTTCGGTATTAAAGCCTGTTTGAAGGAGTTGTATGGATCGGAGAGTGTGGCAGGTAAAAAAGTTGTTGTTCACGGGGTAGGTAGTGTCGGAGAGCGGTTGATCGCTATGTTACGTGAGGAAAATGCACGTGTGTATGTGAGCGACATCACAGAAGAGAAAATGCTTAAGGTGGCAGCGAAATACAAAGCTGAGCCGATCCCATACAATGAAGTATTCGATCATGAGTTTGATGTCTATTCACCTTGTGCATTGGGCGGTACGGTAAACCCCGAATCGGCGCAAAAAATGCAATGTAAAATTATCGCAGGCTCGGCAAACAACCAATTGAAAGATGAAGTAACGACAAGTACCATTCTTCATGAAAGAGGTGTATTGTATGCGCCGGATTATTTGATTAATGCTGGAGCATTGATTAGTTGTTATTCAGAAATTCAGAATTATGGGGTGGATCACACTGAATTTGTGATCAAAAATATATATAATGCGACTAGAGACGTATTGAAAAAATCAAAAGAAGAGAATATCTCTACTTTTGAAGCGGCCAATCGCATAGCGGAGAAACGTATCCAAGATATTAAAAAAATCAAAAGATAGTCTTCTTTCCAAAATCGTTCTTATTTATTAGTTTATAAAAAAATCGTTCTTTAAAATTACTATGTTAAACAGGAGACACCTGAGGGTAAAAGTAGTGCAAACGCTTTATGCGTACAGTCTTACAGAAGACAAAGACATCAAAACATTTGAAAAAGCACTATTAAAAAATGTGGATGAGGTCTACGAGATGTATATCTGGACACTGAATCTATTGGATGAGGTATCCGATTATGTATTGATAGACGCAGAAGGCAGAGCCAACAAATTTTTGCCGACTGAAAAAGACTTGTCTTTAACGACCAAGTTAAGTACAAATACTTTTATTGAGTCATTAAGACAAAATCCGCAATATGCTGAGGGAGTCAAAAAATATAAAATTTCATGGAGCTTTGATCCGGAAATCGTGCGTACAGTATTTTTGCAATTGAAGGATTCTGAAGCATATTTGGAATATTTACAGCAAGAAGATCGCTCGATTGGTACGGAAAAGGATATCATTAAACATATCTTTAAAAAGATCATTCTGAAATCACCTGTTATTGAGCAGGTTTTTGAGGAGAAATTTATCAACTGGCCAGTAGACAAAGAAGTTTTGCAGGCATTGATCGCAAAGACTTTTAAGAACTTCAGTTCAGAAGATCCGCGTAAAAATAAACTTGCTGAAATCACCCAAAACTGGAATGATGATAGTGATTATGTGATCGCGTTGTTAGGCAAAACAATCCGCAATACAAATGAGTATCAGAAGCTAATTTCGGATAAAACAAAAAACTGGGAATCAGACCGTATTGCTTTGATGGATACTTTATTGATGCGATTGGCAATATGCGAATTGGTTAATTTTCCATCGATTCCTGTGAAAGTGACAATAAATGAGTATATTGAAATCTCTAAGGTATTCAGTACATTAAAAAGTAATACATTTATTAATGGTATCTTAGATAAAATATTAAGCGACCTGAACCAACAAGGAAGAATCCAGAAGGCAGGTCGTGGTTTAAGGGATTAAAGAGCAATAAACAAATGAAAAACTTTAGTAAATATTCAGTTTTAGCTTTGGCATCGGTACTTTTCTTTTCTTGTGGAAATTCCCAAAACGGAAAAGTTGAGGTTGCTAAGACTGGGACTGAAACTGTGGCGACAGATAGTCTTTCTAAAGCTGCGGCGCAACTGGGTAAAGTAGAATTTGCAGAGTCGGCCTTTGATTTTGGACAGATCAAAGAAGGTGCACAGGTGAAGCACACTTTTGTATTGAAGAACACTGGTGATGCGCCGGTTATCTTATCCAAAGTGACTGCATCTTGTGGCTGTACGCAGCCAGAGTTTTCAAAAAGCCCTATTTTACCGGGAGGAACATCGGATATCCATGTTACTTTCAACAGTGAAGGGCAGGTTGGTAAGCAGCAAAAGATTATTACGATTCAGTCGAATGCTTCCAATGGGCTGACAACCGTCCAGCTAAAGGGTGAAGTATTAGCAAAATAACACATTATTAAACGATATAATAACAGATGAATACAGTATTATTACAAGCAGCCGGTGGGAGTAGTATGATGAGTTTTTTACCAATGGTTTTAATCATTGTAGTATTTTATTTCTTCATGATCAGACCGCAGATGAAGAAGCAAAAAGATCATAAGAAATATATTGAAGAATTGGGTGTCAACTCTAAAGTCGTTACGACAGCAGGTATCCACGGGCGTATCGTCGAGGTATCTGATACTACTTTTTTAGTAGACGTTGGTTCGGGTGTAAGAATTCGTTTTGACAAGTCTGCAATTGCTTTGGATGCTTCAAAAGCTGCAAACGCAACAGAGAAGAGCGCTTCATAAGCTTTTTCACTTAAAAAATTGAAAGCCAGTCTCAAAAGAGATTGGCTTTTTTATTTTATCCTTTTTGAAGGTGGAACAACGCGATACTGTTGTTGTGTCGGAGCTAGTTTACACCTTTTGTTGGCGGCTTAGTTTGTTTACCTTATATTACTCCACAATAGATGGAATTTGAGAAACTATTACGTAACGTATCCCATACACCTGCATAAACATGGTAATCACAGTGTTTTCGGCTTATTCCATTAAATTGTAATGAGCAGTCCCCCTGCTTTACTTCGGCGATTGAAGTTCTCAAATGAGACTCACCATACAAACCGATCAGTGCGATATTGATTTTATATATACTATCTTCATATAGCACATTGGGAGTCCATGTAAGATCGATCACATCGCCATAAAGGCTAATTTGACAGTTGGTCAACGGGGTTAGCTGTCCCGCAAATACAAGTAGCTTTTCAGGGTTAACGAAAGGGTTATTATCCGGATCCATTTCCATGGCCTCCTTAAAAATATGGCGCTGAGCTAATTGGAATGCGCCGACCCGGCTGCCTTTTTCTGTGAGGGACTGATAACCAAAATCAAATATTGCTCTATTGTCTCCTGCAAATCGCCCGGCAACTTTTTGTTTTTTTCTGTTGAGGAGTTCTGCTTCACTTGGCGGGGATGTTCGTTTTCTTTTAGGACCGCGTACAATATTTTGGCCATTCAATATGTAAGCACTTACAGAACCGAATTTTCCGGTAATAGGGCCATTGGGGCCATTTTGTAAAATCGCCATAGTTGTTCTTTCTATTGGTTTATAATCATTGGTACACAACTTATTAACAAGTTAATACCAAATTCGCAAATAAAAAGGAGGTAACACAATTTTTACAGTGTATTAATAGGGGTATAACAGGGATTTAGCCCAGTAATACCCCTGTTAAACCCCTGTTAAACCCCTGTAATTCCCCTGTTATTATAAAAGTTGGTAGGAATCAGTTATAGTTTTGTTCCGCACACTGTGAAGAAGATCTCCGAATCTAGCCCAGTAAAAAGGCACTCATTCCTGTGTTGTAGAAGTAGCTGTATTTTTCAGATTAATATCATTTATGGTCAATATTTTTTAAAAAATGTGTTGAATTGTCAATCGCGGCAGAATTGATCTGTTACTATTGAAAATAATTTTTGTAACTTAAAGACTTAATATAAATCAATTATGAAGATAAATATCGATACTCGGGAAAAGGGACTGAAGGTATTGGTGATCCTTGATGTTTTGTTGTTAGTGGGGGATGCTTTTTGGGGAAATACTTCGCCGATCGTTATATTATTGGATGCATTAGACAACCCATGATAATTAATAATAAAGCTCTCTTTTCAATTCTTTAGTTTCGTTATCTTGTTCAATTTATTGGTTACACTGTCCTTGTTATGGCGGGCGGTAGATTTCGTTGAGCGATATGGAGCCGCGGTTCTTGTGCTTTTTTTTTGGTTTAAAATGTGTGGAGTAATACTGTCTCTCATCGCGGAATGTGTGTTTAGTTTTAAAAAGAAGGTAATTTTCTTACGAAATATAGGGTTTGCACCCATAAAAATGCTGAAAAACATTTACCTGGTAGATTTTGCCATTTATCTTTTGCTACGTGTCGTGATCGTAGTTTATATATAGACAGTCTTTCTTATAGTCGGGGCGGAAGATCAATACTTTCGGGGATCTACCTGAAGATACCAAGTAATACAGCAGTAGGGCTATTGGGGAGGAATGGTAGTGGAAAGTCTACCTTAATGAATTGCATCTTTGGGAATAGCAAGCCGGATTATGCTTTTATGAAGTGTAACGGAAGGCTATTTCAACGGGGACACCTTACAAAAGAAATTACTTATCTCCCTCAGTGTGGATTTGTGCCTAAGAATCTATCTGTCAGTCGATGTATAGCGCTTTTTGGCCTCCAAGATTCGCCTATACGAGATATTCCAGTTATCCAACAACATATTTCATTTCACCGTCGGTAATCTCTCCCTTGGGCTTGCCCGGTTAATTGAAGATCTTTTGATCTTATATTCCAAAGCGAGTTATTCACTTCTTGATGAGCCTTTTGTAGAGCTAAGTCCATTATATATCGAATTGTTTAAGGAGCAATTTTCTTATATGAGACAATATAAAGGGATACTGATTGCTGATCATTCTTATCGCGACATCATGGACGTTAGTGACGAAATACAGCTGATGAAGGAAGGTACATTACTAAAGATCAATGGGAAGGAACATCTTGTCTTGCACGAGTATCTGAGCGAATCTGAATAATCGTTAAATTAGTTTATCGTATGACGATCCCATTTGTTTTTGTTAAATCCGATTGTTTTTGTCCTATTGTGTCAAATGGTCTATAAATTTTGAACAGCTATGGCCGCTACTATAAGGTAGCGCAATACGGATTTTTAATTCCTTTTGAACTTATTTTTACGCAAATTGATTAAGTTTGTAGCATGGCAAACGCAGTTCGACTAAATAAGACCCAACGACGCAAGATCAATATCTTTGTGCGCTGTGTTGGAATTTCGTTGCTCGCTTGGTTACTGTTTTCAATTTCCAATCAATATACGGTGTCTGTTAAGGCGGCGATAGAATATGTCAATTTGCCGGAAAAACGTGCTTTTCACCCACAACAATCCGATACCGTCAAAGTAAAGCTCGAGATGACGGGCTGGCAGTTCCTGTTTTCTAAGGCCGCCTTGGAGACACCAAAAGTGCAGGTCGATCTCAGTTCACTGAAAACAAAAGATTGGATTGTCTTTTCCAATCAATTGGGATTTATTAACCGTCAATTTCCGCATGAACAACGTGTCGTTTCTGTGAGCCCGGATACCTTGTTTTTCGATTTCTCAAAACAAACACAGCGCAAGGTTCCTGTAAAACCATTGTCCAATATCTTGTTCAAAAAGGGTTATGGTTTTATCGCAGACACCAAGGTGACACCTGCATATGTGACCATTACAGGGCCATATGAGGATGTTTCCACGATAGAATATTGGGAAACAGATACTGTTCGCGGGAAAGAGGTGGAGACTGATGTACGCACTGTGGCCAATCTTGCCCGTAACCAAAAAGGAAACATCAACGTATATCCTACTTCTGTGGAAGTATTGATGCCAGTAGGCGAATTGACAGAGAAAGTTATTGAACTACCTGTGAAAGTTGAAAATGGACAACGTTATAGCTCCGTTAGACCCAGCCCAAGCAAAGTGGTTATTACTGTACTGATGTCGGTTAAAGATTATAATAATTATACATCCCGCGATTTTGAGGCTGTGGTAGACTTGGCAGATTGGGAAAAAAACGAAGTACAATATTTGCCGATCCTGTTGACTAAGGTGCCGGATTATTGTAAGATTATCAGTGTTGTGCCGCAAAATGTGGACTTCTTTGTACGAAAATAGGGGGTAAAATGGGTTTGAAAATAGGAATAACAGGCGGAATCGGTTCCGGAAAAACATTTCTTACTAAGCTTTTTGAAGCCTTGGGGGTGCCTGTCTATAATGCGGATGAAGAAGCCAAAAGGCTGATGAATTCCGATGCACGGATCAAAAAACAGTTAATCGAGCTGTTTGGCGCGGCAACTTACAAGGATGGTAAATTGGACAGGACATTCCTGGCTGCTATCGTTTTTTCGGACAAGGAAAAACTGGAATTATTAAACAGTATTGTACACCCGATTGTCATTCAGGAAGCTAAAGATTGGGCCGAGCGGCAAACATCACGCTATTCGCTAAAAGAAGCCGCGTTACTTTTCGAAAGTGGCTCCTACAAAGAACTGGATTATACCATATTGGTTACAGCCCCGATGGATGTTCGTATACAGCGCGTCATTAAGCGGGATGGCGTCACGGAACAACAGGTAAGGGAACGTATCAGCAAACAATTGTCTGATGAGGAAAAATTGCTGCTCGCGGACTTCGTCATCGTTAACGATGGAATCACTCCACTACTACCGCAAGTATGGACATTGCATCAAAAATTTCTAAAATAAGTATATGTCTATCATATTGTCTGACTTTTTGGTCAGAAAACCGGAAGGGTATTATTGCCGTTATGGCGACTTTTTTATCGATGCGGGCGGTCCCGTAGGACATAATGTGGTATCTCATGCCCACGGTGACCACGCCAGCTCGGGGCACGATTATGTCTATTGTACCAATGGGACTGCGTTGTTTATGAATTACCGCTATAAGCAAAACCGTAAGGATTCCTATCAGATCAAATTATTTAATAGCTCCTTTAAAATAGGTATGGTCGAAATCACTTTTTTACCAGCTGGCCATATATTGGGTTCGGCTCAGATCTTAATGGAATATAAGGGTGTACGTTATTTATATACGGGCGACTATAAGTTGCAGTCTGATGAGACCTGTGAAGTCATCGAAGTGCAGCAGGCCGATGTGTTGATCACCGAAAGTACATTCGCAAACCCCGAGATCATCCATCCCGATCCTATTGCTGAGATCAAGAAACTGGAGGGGCATGCGAGCAATATCCTGTTGGGAACTTATGTACTGGGTAAAGCACAACGGGTGACCGATCTGATCAATAGGTATTGCCCAGAAAGAAGGGTGCTGGTACACAGTGGAATATTACCTTATCATCGGTTGTATGATGAACATGGACTTAAAAAAATGAGTTTTGAGCCTTACAACCGCAGGGAAATGAAACAGGGGGAGCAGAATAAGGTTTACCTGGTACCGCCCATGACCTTCAACAGTTATTTTAGAGCGACAAAAGTATTGCGGGCCTTTGCTTCTGGATGGAAGCGGCTGCAAGCTCAGAATGATATCGAATTGTATATATCAGACCATGTAGACTGGAATGACATTCTTCATTATATAAAAATGGTAGCGCCGCGGGAAGTTTGGACATTGCATGGCGACGGTACAATACTTAAAAGTTATTTTGGAGAAGAGTTAACGGTGCGAGATGTGCTTTCCGCATAATAAAGGAGGAGATACCCTCCTTTATTTATTTCATGTTGATGATCTTGTCGACCACATAAACTGTATTGCCCCGCCAGGGCAGGGCCCCATGGTACTCTTTGTAACGAAGGTCGAAATATTTACCGCTATTCAGTTCCAGTTGGCGAAATATAGAATCATCCTCAATAGAAAATTCAAATTGATTGCTGGCAATTCCACCGGTTTTGGCGCGACCAAATCCTTCCTGGATGAGTTTACCCTCGTACGTCTTAAATATATTACCTTTTTTAACAGCAAAATTTAAATAGCCTGATTTTACGCCTTCACCAAAGACATAATAGTATTTCCAGTAAACATAAGACCCAAAGCCTACTAACAAAAAGAGCAATAGGACAAGTAGAAATTTCTTAAAGCCTGATTTAGTCCGTTTTTGTTCCGGTAAATTTTCCATAATTCTTTACACTAGTGTTTGTTATATTGTTTCTTTTCACGTATTCAAGTTTGCGTATGCTCAAAAATATCCGGATTGCTTTTTAATTTTTCTGGAAAATAAGTAGCCATATGGAGGTTCAAGACTGTTGTCAACTGATATTGGAGCG
This sequence comes from Sphingobacterium sp., assembly GCA_029239355.1. GTDB lineage: Bacteria > Bacteroidota > Bacteroidia > Sphingobacteriales > Sphingobacteriaceae > Sphingobacterium. The sequence continues at coordinate 16,868 of JAQZAZ010000016.1, read as the reverse complement.
CTGTCACAGCCTTTATAAATTCATCATACACAAGAATTCGGCCAATTATAGTCAAAGAAAAAATAAGGTGGAAAAAGTTAAGCGTATAGGCTTAAAATATTAACTGCCTGATAATCGGTTTAACGAACTAATGATGTTAGTAAATCATTGCGGACTCTAGTGATTCTTGCTAATTTTCGTAAATTTGAACAATGGATTCGTCCCAATCATATCGTAAAATTATCCACCTGGATATGGATGCTTTTTATGCATCCGTAGAACAGCGGGATTTTCCGGAATATCGGGGCAAAGCTATCGCTGTGGGTGGTTCACCGGACGGGCGCGGGGTGGTGGCGACAGCCAGTTATGAAGCGCGTAAATTTGGCGTAAAGTCAGCGATGAGTTCCCGAAAAGCGCTTCAGCTTTGTCCGGATATTATATTTACCCGTCCACGATTTGATGTGTATAAACAAGTTTCCTATCAGATTAGGGAGATCTTTCAACGGTATACGGATTTAATTGAGCCCCTGTCACTCGATGAGGCCTTTTTGGACGTTACGAGCGACAAACAGGGAATCGGTTCAGCTATCGACATCGCCAAAGCGATTAAAAGTGCAATCAAGGAAGAACTTAACTTGACGGTGTCTGCAGGAGTTTCAGTTAATAAATTTGTCGCCAAGATTGCTTCAGATATGGATAAACCCAATGGTCTGACATTTATAGGTCCTTCAAAGGTGCTGAAATTTATGGAGTCCCTGCCTGTGGAAAAATTCTTTGGCGTGGGGAAAGTGACCGCCAAGAAAATGCACGAGTTAGGTTTATTTACAGGTATGGATCTCAAAAAACAGCGTGAGGATGACTTGGTGCGTTGGTTTGGTAAGACCGGGCATTTTTTTTACCGTATAGTCCGGGGCATAGACGACCGGCCCGTGACCCCAAATCGAAGTAGTAAATCGGTTGGTATAGAGGATACGTTTGAGGTGGACATCGAAACCTTTGAAGAATTGAACGCCATTCTTCAAAGACTGAGCAAACAGCTTTGGGAGCGCGTTGGAAAAAAGGAAATCTTGGGGAGGACGCTGACATTGAAACTAAAGTATGCAGATTTTGTTCAGCTAACAAGAAGCGTTACATTGGATACTAGTTTTGATTCGGAGGAAAAAATCTATGCAACAGCCCATAGCCTCTTGAGTAAGATTATCTTAGCTAATAAAGTGCGGTTACTGGGAGTTTCCGTTTCTAATTTCGTAGATGAGGCGGATTTTCCAAAGGAAGGTATTCAGCTTGCTCTTTTTGAGCAGTATCGTTCGTAATAAAGTTGACTACTATTTGGGCTGTCAACGATGTGTTGGCTTGAATAAGCTTGTTACAGGTAAAATCGTGGTTATTTACCACAATTCTTTATCTTAGCTGAAATAATTAATAAACATATCCAAAAATTAATGAATACAGTATCAAGAGTGCTCTTAGGTGCATCTATTGTGTTTTTTGTGCATGATCTGACCTTTGCGCAGAAGAAATTGGATTTTGCGCAATCCTGGGGACAGAAGCAGTCTTTAACCGTGCGCACAAATCAATATCCGGGCTGGGCGGATGGAACCGCTTATCTTGAAAATGACGTGAACGATAGCAGGCTCTATCAGGTCAACGTCAAATCGGGGAATAGAAGTATCTATACGATTCCTGCCAAGGAAGGGACAGTTGTCTATGTTGAGCATAATGATATTTTTATCAAAAATGGCTCCGGTGCAGCGAAAAAACTGACTAATTCACCTGAGGTTGCTGAACAAAATCCTACTTTATCTCCAGATGGTCAATATGTGGCCTTTACACGTAAAAGCAACTTATATAGTGTTGAGGTGAATACCGGAAAAGAATTCCAGTATACGAATGACGGTACCGATGTGATTTATAATGGCTGGTCTTCGTGGGTTTACTATGAGGAAATTTTGGGCCGCTCGACAAATTATAAAGCTTTTTGGTGGTCGCCAGATAGCAAAATGATCGCTTTTATGCGTTTTGATGATACTAAAGTGCCCATGTTTCCGATTTATTCATCCAAAGGGCAACACGGGTATCTCGAAGAAACACGTTATCCGAAGGCGGGAGACCCTAATCCTGAGGTTAAAGTGGGTATTGTACAATTGAACGGCGGTAAGGTAACCTGGGCGGATTTTAATGAAAAGGATGATCAGTATTTCGGCCAGCCTTATTGGGCATTTGATAGTAAAAATGTAATGATCCAATGGATGAACAGGGATCAGAATAACCTGAAATTCTACCAGGTCGACCCAAATACAGGCGTAAAAAAAGAGATTTACGATGAGCACCAATCTTCGTGGATCAATTTGGATCATGAAGAGCGCATTACGTACCTTGCTGACAATAAATATTATATTTTAAAATCGGATAAAACCGGTTGGGCGCATTATTACCTGTATAAGTTGGATGGGACATTGGTGAATCCGATTACATCCGGCGATTGGCAGGTGACTGAGATCAAAAGGATAGACGAGAAAAATAAAATAATTTATTTTACAGCGCGTAAGGAAAATTCCGCTCGTTTTGATCTATATCGTGTAGATTATTCGGGTAAAAATCTGAAACGGTTGACCTTTGGTGAATATTCACATGATGTCAACGTATCGCCTGATGGCAAGTATTTTATCACCCGATATTCCAATGTGAGTACACCGGACCGTTTTGCGTTAGTGGATAATCAAGGTAAAGTGCTGCGCCAATTGGCGAATAGCAAAGCTGCGGACTTTAGTTCGTATACCTACGGTAAAACGGAGTATTTACATATTAAATCGGATGACGGTCTATTTGATTTACCACTGACGATTACCTATCCAACCGATTTTGACAAATCGAAAACGTACCCTGTTGTTTTTAGTATTTATGGAGGTCCTGATGCGGGTACAGTAAAGGATACCTGGAAAGGTACTGGCAATCAGTATTGGGCGAATGAGGGTGTTATCCAGGTTTCAGCGGATCACCGGGCGTCTGGTCATTTTGGTAAACAAGGGGTTGCTTATATGCATCGTAACCTGGGGCATTGGGAAATAATCGATTATTCCACGATCGTAAAATGGCTGAAATCGCAGTCTTGGGTTGCTAAAAACAAAGTATTGATTACAGGTCATAGCTATGGCGGTTACATGACTTGTCTGGCTATGACCAAAGCAGCAGATGTATTTGACTTTGGTATTGCCGGTGCGCCTGTGACCTCTTGGGAACTCTACGATACGCATTATACCGAACGTTGGATGGATACACCGCAGGATAATCCTGAAGGGTATAAAGCCGGGTCAGTATTGACCTATACCAACAATTACAAAGGTGTATTACGTATCATGCATGGCGATATGGATGACAATGTGCATTTGCAGAATACCACGCAGCTGGTGGATAAATTAACGAATCGAAGCGTGCCATTTGAATTGATGATCTATCCGGGCAGCCGCCACGGATTTGACCGTTCAAAAAGTAAATATGACTTTAATGAGCGTGCACGTTTTTACTATCAATATCTGTTAGAGAAACCTCTTCCAAAAGAGTTTAAGTAGTAAATGCTACGGTTCTCTTCAAAATCCCTTATCTTTTGCTAGGATAGGGGATTTTTTATTGAAAAAAATATAAAAAATATCAATTTTATGGCGGGCTAAATTGTTGAAAATTAAAAATAATGGCATCTTTGTAAAAGTTTATTTAAAGAAAAAATGATTCAATTCCTAAAGGAAAGTACTTTTGCCGTAAATGAAGTTTTTAATAAATCGTTGGAGCTACTTAAAAAGCATTATTTTTCTGTTGCCGGCCTTTGTTTTTTACTGTTTATAACCTCTGGTTTATCCAATTTTTTGGCCACCACGATCAGTGATTTCAATGTGGTATTGAGTGGTTTTATGGCCTTCTTTTTCATGGTGATGTATTTCGGGCTGAATCTCACCTTATTCAAATACATTCTCAATCTAATCGATGGCAATCAGGATAAAAAATTGATCCATTGTATCCCTAGCAGCAAAGAGCTTATCTATTTTTTTGGTGCGATGTTAAGTATTATGGTACTTTCTATTGCACTATTATTACTACTGGGAGCCGTATCGCTTCCGTTTCTGTATATATTTGAAAATGGAGAAAATCGTGCTGAACTCATGGGTAAGTTTACAGTTTTTGTGGTCTTCATCGCAGCAATATTGACTTTTATATTGATTATTCGTGTGGCATTTTATCCCTTCTTTATCATTGATAAACATGCGGGAACATTTAAGTCACTGCGGTTTAGTTTTGCGCTGACCAAGGGGAATGTATTCAAATTATTATTGATCTTAGCGGTATTTGCTTTTTTTCAATTATTGCAGATGTATTTTAATTTTTTAGAATATTACATAATTTTTATTATTTTGAACCTTGTGAGTTCATTCTTGGTGGTACCTTTGGCCTGTATTGTAGTTTCGGTTGCTTACCGGGAGATGATGTCGGACTACCACGGCGGGGAGGATCCAAAGATTTTGAATAATATATTTTAATAAAGAGAGAAGGTTTTGAGTAAAAAAGGAATTGCCATTTTAGGGGCAACGGGTAGTGTTGGTACACAAGCCTTGGATGTTATTAGAGCCTTTCCGGATAAGTTTGAAGCAGTTGTTTTGACTTGCGGCAGCAACGGTGAGCTGTTGATCAAACAGGCGTTAGAGTTTAAACCAAAATCGGTCGTCGTGACCGATCCGATCGAATATAAAAAGGTTAAAGAGGCCCTGGCATCTCAGGAGACGACTGTCTTATATGGTGAGGAGGGACTGATTGAAGTGGTGCAATATACCGAAATCAGCATTGTGTTAAATGCCATTGTGGGGTCTGCAGGTTTAAAACCTACAGTCGTAGCCATCCGATCCAGAAAAGATATTGCTTTGGCCAATAAAGAAACCCTTGTGGTGGCTGGCGAGTTGATTATGACTCTGGTCAAAGAATATGGTGTCAGCATGTTACCTGTAGATTCTGAACATTCGGCGATCTTCCAATGTTTGGTCGGTGAAGACCAAAATCCCATTGAGAAAATTTATGTGACAGCATCCGGGGGGCCTTTCCGCGGAAAAAAAAGAGAAGAGCTACTGCATGTAACGAAAGTGCAAGCGTTAAAACATCCCAATTGGTCTATGGGGGCCAAAATCACCATAGATTCCGCTTCTTTGATGAACAAAGGTCTTGAGGTGATCGAAGCGAAATGGCTTTTTGATCTTTCGATCGATCAGGTTGATGTCATTGTACATCCGGAGTCGATTGTACATTCCCTGGTCCAATTTAAGGATGGCTCCATGAAAGCACAAATGGGGGTTCCGGATATGAAATTGCCTATTCAATATGCCTTGACTTATCCTGCCCGATTCGAAAATAATTTTGAGCGGTTCAATTTTATGGACTATCCAACGCTACATTTTGAAAAAGCAGACCGGGAAACATTTCGGAACTTGGCGCTGGCTTATGAAGCACTTCGTGCCGGCGGAAATAAATCTTGTATATTGAACGCTGCAAATGAGGTGGTTGTAGGCGCTTTCTTAGCCGATAAGATCGGATTCCTGGAAATGAGCGATGTCATCGAGCGTACACTGGAGAAGGTAGAATTTATAGCCAATCCGACATTAGAAGACTACTTGGAGACTGATCGCTTGGCACGGTCGATAACAAAAGAAATAATCAAAGATTAAATATAGAAAGCATACATGGGCGTTTTAATTATGGTCGGACAAGTGATTTTAGGCTTGTCAATTTTAATTGTTCTACATGAGTTAGGACATTTTTTAGCAGCACGTGCATTTGGAATTAAAGTGGAGAAATTCTATTTATTCTTTGATGCCTGGGGAGTGAAATTGTTTAAGTTCAATTATAAAGGCTGTGAGTACGGTATTGGCTGGTTACCTTTGGGTGGCTATGTGAAGATTGCCGGCATGATCGACGAATCAATGGATACCGAACAGTTGAAAGGCGAACCTCAACCTTGGGAGTTTCGTTCGAAACCCGCATGGCAACGCTTGATTGTAATGCTGGGCGGTATTATTGTTAATATTATCGTGGGTATCCTGGTTTTTTGGATGTTGACCTTTAAAATGGGCAATACAGATATCAGGATGGATCATCTCGTGAACGGTATTGTCCCGGGATCTATTGGTGAATCCATTGGTCTGAAGGCAGGTGATAAAGTTATTGCTATCGACGGACACCGCGTGGAAAACTACTCCGAGTTAATCAGTTCGAAAGTGATAATGGGCGGTGTAGCCCTTACGATAGAGCGTGATGGTGCAACAAAAGAAATTAAGGTACCAGCAGACTTACTGAATACTTTGTCAGATAAAAAAGGAGAGAAGTTTATTGAACCACGTGTGAAAACAACAAGCGTGGTGCAAGTGGCCCCTGGATCAGTAGCCAGTAAAATGGGCTTTGCAAAAGGGGATAGTATTGTTGCCGTAAACGATATTCAGGTACCTTTCTTTGATCAGTTTAGGGGATTAATTAAAGCAAATGTCAATAAAGCTGTTGTCATTAAAGTAAATCGTGCTGGAGCTGAGGTTCCTTTGCAAGGTACTGTACCAGCGGATGCTATGTTAGGTATTGGTATCAATCATGATTATTCAATTAAATCGTTTACAACACATTATTCCCTCCTGGAGGCTTTCCCGATCGGTGCTAAGAAAGCATTTACGGTAATTACGGATAATGCCAAGGGTTTCGGAAAAATTTTCAAAGGAGAGGTACGGGCAGATAAAGCACTATCTGGTCCTATTGGTATTGCTACCTTGTTTGGTACCGAAGTGGATTGGATTCGTTTTTGGTCTTTGGTCGGGATGCTTTCAATGGCACTTGCATTTATGAATTTATTGCCTATTCCGGCACTGGATGGCGGTCACGTCTTATTTTTATTGATTGAGATGATCCAAGGCAGACCTTTGAGCGAAAAATTTCTTGAAAAGGCACAAATGGTGGGATTCTTTATCCTTTTGGGGCTCATGGTATTTATATTTGGAAATGATATTTTTAAGTTGTTTAAATAATCTAAGTGGTACAACATTGTCTTGCAGATTCGCTAGCACAAGACGAATACTGATACGATCATTGTACCCGCGACAACTTGATATCGAATGTTGTAGGCGAATTGTTGAAAACAAAAAATATGGACCAAACCCATTGTCTCGAAGGCCTCAACGCACATAGAGCAGGGGAGAAATCAATAATTCAACAAAAAATAGGGGAGTTTTCTTTTGGAAAACTCCTTTTTTATTTCTTACATTTGAACATGGACGGAAGAAATAGAGCAGACGTAAAGCCCGGAATGTTGGTCAATATTATTTTAAAAAAAGACCAACGTAGTGGAAATCTTACAGAAGGTATTGTAAAAGATTTATTGACATCTTCATCTTATCATTCCAGAGGTATCAAAGTAAGACTGACTGATGGCCAGGTGGGGCGTGTGGCCGAAATTATTGAAGATGACTTTTAACGATATCATATTGTTAAATCAAATCTGTCAACAAGTGCAAAGATCTGGATATAATGTCCCAAAGAAAATTTCTACCTATTGATATTCTTTTTTATTCGATCTGAACTCCGTCATAAGCGAATTACAATGTGTGTTTTTGAAATAAGATTTGCATATTAACATAATTCTTCCTAACTTATTTCCAGTTTTTTTATTTTATTACGTATTTATAGAATTTTATTGTATTAATTAGTAGCATGACATCTTTTTCGAATGGATACCAAAAGTAAATGTAAGATTGTCTACGCAGATGATGCGATGATCCATCATGTGATGATGAAGGCTATGGCCCAATCCCATTCTTTGGAATTAGTGTATTGCGCTTCCAACGGCCGAGATCTCATCGATTATCTGATTGAAAATAAAAAAGCACTACCAGAGGTGTGTATACTGGATTTGCACATGCCGATCTTAAACGGTATCGAAACCGCAAAAATAGTCAGGGATAAATTTCCTTCCATTCGTATATTTGGCCTGACCTCGAGTAGTGATGAAATCGAACGTATTGAAATGTTGGCGGGAGGCGCCGAGCAGATCTTTTCGAAGGAGGAGATGGCTGCATTGCTGCAACAATTAAATGCATAAAAAAGCCTAACAATTTGTTAGGCTTTTTCATTATTTTCCAAAGCTTCTTTAAACTTTAGGAGCCTGACCCATGCGGGGCATTTGCTCAGATCTTTTTTCCATAGTCCAACATGAATAAAACTCGTGCTGATAAATCGCTCTACATCAAAAACTTGCATGTCTTTTTGTATTTCCAGCGATTTGGGTAGCTCCCGAGAGCGAAAATATTCTTGTAATTCTTCTGGTGTCATAAGACAAAAATAGCTTTTTAAATCATTATCTCCAACCGCCACCTAGAGAACGGTAGAGGTCCACGAAGCCATCCAAATGCTGCTGACGTAATTCGACAAGGTCTAAATCGCTATCCAGGGCATTGCTCTGAGCGGTGATCACCTCGAGGTAAGTTGCATAACCACTTTTGAAGAGTAGATTTGCATTCTTCACCGCGAGATGTGCATTATCCACTCTTTGCCTTGCCAGCTCCAGCTGTTCACGCTGTTTGTCGACGGTTACTACAGCATTGGAGACTTCAGCAACGGCTTCAACCACTTTCTGTTGAAGTAGGATTTCGGCCTTATCCCGTTCCAGTCTAGCAACTTCATATTGTGTTTTTAGTGTTTTGTTTTTGAAAATGGGTGTGGTCAGATTGCCTGTGATACCACCCAATAAGGCGCCGGGAATATTGAACCAATTTCTGGGAAGCATAGCGTTTACACCCAATACTCCACCGATGTTGAGCGAAGGATAACGCATAGCCTGCTGAATATTCGCGTTCGCATTAGCGGCCATCAATTGAAACTCGGCCGAACGTATATCTGGACGATTTCGTACAATTTCGATGGGTGAACCGAGTGAGATGTCTTTGCTTTCAGCGAAAAGGTGTTCATATGAAGTCCCGCGCCTGATGCTATCCGGAAGTCTTCCAGTTAACGTCTGAAGTGCATTCTCTTGAATTACAATCTGCTTTTCCAATTCTGGTACGAGCGAGGCGGCAAGTAAGCGTTGCGATTCGGTCTGTTGTATGGCCAGCGCTGTAATCTCACCGGCATTGTATTGAAGTTTGATCATGCGTAATGTACTGTCATTCAATTGGACATTGCGTTTGGCCACTTCAATCTTGGCATCTAACATCAAAAGATTGAAGTAACCTTTGGCAACAGCAGTGATAATATTGGTTTGAATAGCATTTTTCGCTTCCTGTGTATCCAAATATTCAGCAAGGAGTTGTTCTTGTTTGTTACTGATCTTTTTCCAGATGTCTATCTCCCAGCTAAAACTGATATCTGATCCAAATTGAGATTGGTACACAAACATATTTTCCCTTGCTTTTTCGCCCTTGCGCTCATAGTATTTTGTCAATGGCCCGCTTCCAAAATCTTTGGATCGCCAGGTACGGCTGCCATTGGCAATGGTGGCATTGACACTTGGTAAATAATTCGATTTATTCTGTGCCAAGACCCTCGTGGAGATCTGAAGATTGAGCAATGCCGTTTTCATCTCGAAGTTATTGGCTAAAGCAGAGTCGATTAGCAGTTTGAGGGTGGGGTCATGGAAAAACGATTTCCAATGAATAAGACCCATGCTTGACGTATCGCCAAAATAATCAAGTGTGTCACCGCGGAAGGTGTTGGGAAGTTTTAGCTTAGGCTGAACATAGTCTTTGCCAACTTTACAGGCATTCATCAATATCAATAGACCTGCAGCTACACATAGTGCTGAAATGTATTTTCTTATGTTCTTCATTCTTCTTCTTTAGCTAATTTATCCTGTAATTTCTCATCCAAACCTTTGAAGACAACAAAGAGTACCGGAATAATAAAAATGCCAAACGCAACGCCTAGCAGCATGCCGCCTGCGGCGCTAAAGCTAATCGAGTGATTACCGATAGCCGAAGGACCAACTGTCCACATCAATGGAACGAGACCTGCAACAAATGCGAGACTGGTCATTAAAATCGGTCTTAACCTTAATTTTGAGCCGCTGACTGCCGCTTCGACAATGGTTTTTCCATTTTTGCGCTCTTGTGTGGCAAACTCGACAATGAGGATTGCATTTTTAGCCAATAAGCCGATCAGCATGATCAAGCCCACCTGTACATAGATGTTATTCTGCAAGCCGACAAGATTGATCACTGAAAAAACACCGATCAAACCCACAGGTATCGACAACAAGACCGCCCAAGGCAAGATATAGCTTTCATACTGTGCAGCGAGCAGAAAGTAAACAAACAAGATACTTAATACAAAGATCAGGATGGTCTGTGAACCTGATCGACTCTCCTCATAACTCATTCCCGTCCATTCAAAGCCATAGTTGCCGGGGAGCTCCTGGTCAGCTAGCTTTTGGATAGCCTGCATGGCGTCATCGGTACTGTATCCTTCAGCCGGTGTTATATTGACTGAAATAGCATTGTATAGATTATACCGGGTGATGGTTTCGGGTCCAACAGTTTTTTCTAATGTCAATATGGTGTTGATGGGTACCATCTCACCTTTGTTGTTCCGTACGAAAATTGAATTGAAGGATTCGGGGTCTTTACGGAAGTCAAAATCCGACTGCACGTAGACACGATATTGACGTCCGAAACGATTAAAGTCACTGGCTTGTACCCGTGCAAAATAGGAGCGGATCGTGGACATGAGATCTTTGATCTCAACGCCAAGTGATTTCGCTTTTACAGCGTCAATGTTCACCTCGTATTGTGGGAAATTGGATTTAAAGCTGGTGTAAGCGCTCCGGATTTCCGGAAGGGTATTCAACTGGCTAATGAAAGTATCCGCAATGGTATTAAAGTCCCTTACGTCACCGCCCATGCGATCTTGTAAAACCATCTCAATGCCCGCAAAATCACCAAATCCCTGTACGGTTGGTCTTGGGAAGACTGTGAAGGTAGCCTCATTAATTTGAGCCAAATCATTCCTGATGGTGTCCATAAAAGCATTGATATTTTTAATATGCTCGCGCTTAGCATGCGGCTTAAGTGTAATGTAACCTGCAGCAAATGCAGGACTTGAACTACCATCCAACGCGTTGAATCCAGATACCGTTGTCATTCCTTCAATATCTTTTCTTTTTTTCAGTATGCTGTCGGCACGATGGAGGACTTCTGTCGTCCGGCTTAGCGAAGCACCTGGAGGCAGGGCGATGTTGTAAGTGATAAATCCATCATCTTCTGTTGGGATAAAACTCTTTGGCGTTTTGACCATCAAAACGACTCCGATTGCGGTAATCAATATCAAACCTATCCAGGCTGTTTTTTTGTGATTAATCAACCACTGCACGATGGATACATACCGGGCAGTCAGATGATCAAAAGAAGTGTTGAATGCTTTAAAGAAACGATTTTTGAATTGATTAATTTTGGATTTATGTTTTTCTTCGTTCTGATGTTTTGGCGCTTTGAGTAAGAGTGCACATAACGCAGGACTCAATGTCAATGCATTTAATGCCGATATTAAAATCGCAGTTGCCAGTGTATAAGCAAATTGTCGGTAAAAGATACCGGCAGGCCCCTCCATAAAGCCAACGGGCAAAAATACGGCCGCCATGACCATGGTAATGGACAGTATCGCACTGGTAATTTCTGACATTGTCGATAATGTTGCTGCTTTGGGTTTTAACCCTGTGCTGTGCATTTTCTCATGTATCGCCTCCACAACAACAATGGCGTCATCTACAACAATACCAATGGCAAGCACCAAGGCGAACATCGTCAATACATTGAGCGAGAAGCCAAACAGCTGTAGGAAAAAGAAAGTACCTACCAAAGAAACGGGTATTGCAATTGCGGGAATCAAAGTAGATCGAAAATCTTGCAGGAAGATGAAAACAATGATAAATACCAAAATAAATGCTTCAAAGAGGGTGTGTTCAACCTGATTGATGGATTCATCAATCTGGTCACGTACGGAGTAAGTCACTTCATAATGTAATCCCTTTGGGAATGTCTTGGCTTGCTCTTCGAGTACCTTTCGGACGGCAATATCTATATCGTGGGCGTTAGAACCACTGGTTTGTGTCAGATTGAGGGTCAGCCCGGGATGACCATTAACTTTATTGTCGCTACTGAGATTTGTTGCGCCAAATTCTACCCGTGCAACATCCTTGAGGTAGAGGACCGACCCATCATTGTTTGTCTTGATGACAATATGCTGGAATTCTTCGGGGGTTGTAAAGCGCCCCTTGTGTCGAATCACGGTTTCAAATGCTTCGTCAGACGTTTCCCCGAATTTACCCGGAGCGATTTCAAAGTTTTGATCTTTAATGGAGTTCATAATATCTTGGGGAACAAGATTATAGAGTGCTAATTTTTCTGGATTTAGCCAAAGTCGCATGGCATAATCCCTCGCACCGAGACGGGACACCTGGGCTACCCCATCAACACGTAATAAGGGCCGCATGAGATTGATCTGGGCGTAGGCCTGCAAAAAGGTCTCGTCATAGGCCTTATCTTGATGATCTGAATAAAGATTAATAGTCATAATAACTCCCGTCTGACGTGGCATAACGGTAATCCCAGCCTCATTTACTTCGGCAGGAATCGCGCTAATGGCTTTTGAGATGCGGGTTTGCACATTCACTGAGGCAATGTCTGGATTTGTTCCGGTCTTGAAATAGACGGATACACTTCCCGAACCCGAATTGGAGGCAGAAGACTTAATGTATGTCATGTCTTCAACACCGTTGATAGCCTCTTCAATTGGCAGCAAAACACTTTTTGCTACCGTCTCCGCATTGGCACCCGGATAACTCAGTGACACCAGAACACTAGGCGGTGCGATTTCAGGAAAGCGGGATACAGGAAGTAATTTTAATCCCACCAGACCCAATATGACCAAAATGATAGAAATGACCGTCGCCAAAACAGGTCTATTAATAAAGGTTTTTAACATAGATACGAATTTTAGACATACCAAGGGCAAACCTGAAAATAGGTTGCCATAAATACGTGAAGAGTGCGTTAATTATTTTTGTGGAATAGGGGCTACGACCGAGCCATCGGTTAGTTTGTCAAATCCGCTGGTAATGACACGGTCATTTTCTTTTAGACCTGTTGCCACAATGTAATTGCCTTTACTTTTGCCCGAAAGTTGAATATTCCGCCGTTGCGCTTTGTTGTTTTTGTCTAATATATAGACAAACGTTTTATCCTGTAATTCGTTGATGGCAATCTGTGGGATCTGAAGAACGTTCTTTTTTACTTCGGCAATTTTTAGGGTGCCACTGCTTCCTGAACGTAACATATTGTCCTGGTTCTGAAAAGTCGCACGTAAGGAAATCGCGCCAGTGGTTCGGTTGATTTGTCCATTGACGGCATCGACAGTTCCTTTCTTTGCATATTCTTCACCATCCGCGAGAACTAATGTGACTTGGGGAAAAACCAGTTTTTGGTTGTGGTTGTACTTCTTGCCCTCAACACTGTCTTTTTTTGCCTGTGCTTTTGAAAAATATAGGAAATCAGATTCGTTCATCGAAAAATATACATAGACCTCTTGGATATCGGAAAGGTAGGTGAGGGGCTCCTTATCACCTTTGGATACTAAATTGCCCACACGTTTTGGTATCCGTCCGATATACCCACTTACAGGAGCGGTAATGAGGGTAAAGTCTTTACTGATCTGTGCGGATCGTACAGCAGCTATGGCCTGATCTAAGGTTGCTTTGGCGACTTGATAGTCAGACTTGGCCGAGGCGAGTTTTACATCTGAAATAACATCATTTTGAACCAATGGCTTCAAACGGTCTACCTCCAACTGCGCATTTTTAAGTTTGGCCCGCGCAACCTGTTCCGTAGCAACCATATTGTTTAGGTTTTCTTGATAAGTAGAAGGATCTACTTTAAATAGCTTTTGTCCTTTTTGTACAAAAGATCCTTCATCGACATAGATTTCTTGCAATAAGCCCTCAACCTGCGGCCTGACTTCTACATTGACCTTTCCTTCAATGGTACCCAAATAATCTTTGATCGTGGTCGCATCTGATTTTACAACAGTATAAACTGGTAAAGCTACGGGTTTTTCATTGACATTATTTTCTTTGGAGGAACTTGAAGAACAACTTACCTGGGTGGCTAAGAATGAACAAATCAATAAGGAGGCGCTGAAAATAGATAATGTTTTTTTCTTCACAATGCTTGATTAAATTTATGATATATGTGCTATTTGTAATAATACTATTACAACATATAACGCCAAATAGTTTAATTATTGTGCAAATTAACATTTGTTAACGTTTCAATTTATAGTTAATAACAGTTCAATTAATAATCAAGTATATGTTATTTTATCTTTAACTTGTTGTTTTTCAGGAGGTATCAATGGGGCGGTGCTGGCAGGATCTGGGGGATATTAAACCGTTATTGAATGGAATAAAGATGGGGAAGTAAAACACAGATCAAATAGAATGAGCCCGATAAAATAAACGAGCTCATTAACTTAATACAACAACTTCAAGCTTTTTAAATACCAGGATTTGTTTAAACCTCTAGAATTTAAGGTGTTTTACCGTCAGACCGTTATTGATAAGCTGTTTCAAAGCATCAATCCCTATGCTGATATGTGCCTCTACATACTTGGCTGTAACCGTAACATCACTAACGGATGTTTTTACTCCTTCCGGAACCATAGGTTGGTCAGAAACCAACAGCAAAGCGCCTGTTGGAATCTTGTTGGCAAAACCGACACTGAATATTGTCGCTGTTTCCATATCGACACACATGGCACGGATAGACTTCAGGTACTTTTTAAAAGCTTTGTCATGTTCCCATACTCTCCTATTGGTCGTATATACTGTTCCGGTCCAATAATCCCGTTGGTGGTCACGAATTGTTGTGGAGATCGCTTTCTGCATGGCAAAGGCCGGTAGTGAGGGTACCTCTGGTGGAAAGTAATCATTCGATGTTCCTTCACCACGGATCGCCGCGATAGGTAGAATCAGTTCGCCTACAGGGATTTTCTTTTTGATACCACCTGTCTTGCCCAAAAATAGAACCGCCTTAGGTGCAATGGCGGATAGCAGATCCATAATGGTTGCGGCCATCGGGCTACCCATTCCAAAATTGATGATGGTAATGCCTCCAGCAGTAACGGATTGCATGGGCTTGTCCTCGCCGTAGATAGGGGCATTGTCATGCATTTCCGAAAATAGTTGGATATATTTTGAAAAGTTTGTCAGGAGGATATACTCCCCAAATTCTTCAAGGGGTCTTCCGGTATAACGCGGAAGCCAATTGTTTACGATCTCTTCCTTTGTTTTTAAACCTGGTGTTATCGGGCTATTTACTGTATTTTTTGTGCTTTTCTTAGTCATAGTCATTTCATTTTAATTTCACGAATTTCTTACATGTCTATCAACATTCCGTTATGGCTATGTTATTAATGTAATATAAGATTTTAAATTCTTTTTTTATCCTATTTTACCTTATTTTAAGCGTTTTTGATGATCGAATATCGCTGTGTAAGTGTGATACCAGCTCAGTGAGAAGGTTCAATAGGTAAAAAAAAATCCCGTTCAGCGAACGGGATTTTTTTAAGCGACTTTAAGCTTTTTCAGATCGGACTTTTCGAATTTTTTCTTCGCATAATCCAACGTGATTTCCAGGCTTTTCTGTCCCGTTTGCTCTTTGGTTGACGGCATTTCAAACATGGCGTCCAGCATGATTGCTTCGCAGATACTGCGTAGCCCCCTGGCTCCAAGTTTAAATTCATCAGCTTTATCTACAATAAAAGTATATACGTCGGCATCAAATTTCAGTTCGACACCTTCATACTCAAATAATTTTTTGTATTGTTTTACCAACGCATTCCTTGGCTCTGTTAAAATACTCAACAAGGTTTCCTTATCCAATGGATTTAAATAAGTCAACACAGGAAGGCGCCCGATTAATTCTGGAATTAATCCAAAGTTTTTAAGATCTTGAGGTGTAATATACTTGTATAGATTGTTCAAGTCAATTTCCTCTTCATCTTCATTCATCTTATAACCTACAGTCTGAGTGCGCAAACGGTTTGCAATTTTCTTTTGGATACCATCGAATGCACCACCACAGATAAATAGGATATTGCTGGTATTGACCGCAATCATTTTTTGGTCCGGATGCTTACGGCCACCCTGAGGTGGAACATTCACAACCGTGCCTTCCAAGATCTTTAATAGCGCCTGTTGCACACCTTCACCCGACACATCACGTGTGATGGAAGGGTTATCGCTTTTACGCGCAATTTTATCAATCTCATCGATATAGATGATACCACGTTCTGCTGAAGCAACATCGTAATCGGCAGCCTGAAGCAAGCGTGTCAAAATACTTTCCACATCTTCCCCTACATATCCTGCCTCGGTTAGTACTGTGGCATCAACAATACAGAAAGGGACGTTCAATATTTTGGCAACAGTCTTTGCCAACAATGTTTTACCGGTACCCGTCTCACCGACGATAATCAGATTGGATTTTTCGATTTCAATTTCATCTTTATCCACTTTTTGATTTAAACGTTTATAGTGATTATAAACGGCTACCGAAATCACTTTCTTTGCATCATCTTGACCGATTACATACTGATCCAAGTGCGTTTTGATCTCTTGGGGACGTATTAATTTTAATGCAGTCTGTAAAGTTTTGCTTTTCCGTTGTTTTAATTCTTCTGCCAAGATTTCTCCTGCTTGTTGGATACATCTATCACAGATGTGTGCTCCATTTCCAGCAATGAGCATCTGAGCTTCATTTTTGCTTATTCCACAAAACGAACAATGAATGTCTCTATCGTTATTCTTCGCCATCGTTATTTAATAATCTCCT
>JAQZAZ010000142.1 GCA_029239355.1 Sphingobacterium sp. | reverse complement strand
CCACACCATTCTGCCCAAAAATCAATTAATACGGGTTTGTCCGCTTTCAAAACAACTTCTTCAAAGTTGCTATCTGTAATTTCTAATGCCATAATCTTTAATTTTATAAACCGAAGTTATATTTATGATACTACTTAATTGCTAAAATCAATAAACAAAGATAGTAACAACTGTCAATGTAATTGTAATCTTAATTACACAAAATCCAATCCAAATTAGTTCAATCGGTAATTTATACCCTCAAACTTCTCTATGCAATCCAAAAACTCATTTGTGAGATTTATTTTTAGACTCTTAGCTGGCATTTCGACAGAGATTTCATCCTGAGGATCCCAGATTTTAAATTTCAATTGACAATTTGGCACGACGCCTTCAATCTCATTCTGCGCCAATATACCTTTGATCCCATCTAAGAATTCCTCGTTCAACTTCGGCAACGGAACATTAATTGTGAAACTTTTGGCCATCTTTTCACGAAGCTCAGACAGCAACTGCACGCTCCTCAACTCAAATCCCCAGTTTCCAACTTGCCTAAAACGTTCTTGAACGAGTCCACGCAACTGGACAAAATAACCTTCCTGCAAGTATCCTTTTAACTTGACATATTCTTCCCCAAACACAGCCATATCGTAAGAGTCACTGTAATCTTCGATAATAAAAGATGCAAATGGTTTTCCATTCTTAGTCAGACGGTGGTTTGCCGAGGCTATAATTCCCCCAATAACCAATTCTTTATTTTTAATACGGTTAAATTCCAGCAACGTCTCCTCGTCAACTTCCGGAGCTTTTGCTTTATTAATCAACGAGAGATCTGATACCGGATTATGACAGAAATGTTCGATCTCAAAACGATAGGTATCCAATGGATGACTCGTTAAATAAATACCGATGACATCTTTCTCGTATTTCAGTTTTTCGATCAATCCCCATTGTGGGCAAGCTGCCAAAACAGGTTCAGGTAGCTCAGCAGCTTCACCTGCACCAAATAGACTTGCCTGTGCCGAATTTTCATTTTCTTTATAACGCTGTCCAAACCGGATTGCTTTTTCCATACCCGTTGAATTATCCTCGGAATGGAAATACTGCGCACGATGTGTGCTTTCGAAGCTATCAAAACCACCAGCATAGGCTAAACTCTCAAAAGCTTTTTTATTGACAGCACGTAAATCTATACGCTTAGCCATATCAAAAACAGACTTGTACAACCCAGATTGCCTAGTTTGTACAATAGCATCGACAGCACCGGCACCAACCCCTTTGACAGCGCCTATACCAAACCGAATAGCCCCACGTTCATTTACAGTAAATTTATAATAAGATTCATTTACATCTGGCCCCAATACCTCCAAGCCCATACGTTTACATTCTTCCATGAAGAATGTAACCTGTTTGATATCATTCATGTTATTGGATAGCACCGCAGCCATATACTCTGCAGGAAAATGTGCCTTTAAATAAGCCGTCTGATAAGCTACCCATGCATAACAGGTCGAGTGCGACTTATTGAACGCATAACTGGCAAAAGCTTCCCAGTCGGTCCAAATTTTTTCTAAAACTTTGGCGTTATGCCCTCGTTCCTCTGCCTGTAAAACAAATTTAGGCTTCATTTTGTCCAGTACAGCCTTTTGCTTCTTACCCATCGCTTTACGCAAAACGTCAGCATCACCTTTCGAAAATCCAGCCAACTTTTGAGATAAAAGCATTACCTGCTCCTGATACACCGTGATCCCGTAGGTTTCTTTCAAATATTCCTCACAAGCATCTAAATCGTAGACAATAGGATCTATCCCATGTTTACGCTTAATAAAACTCGGAATATATTCAATTGGTCCGGGTCGGTATAAAGCATTCATCGCAATCAAATCGGCAAATACAGTTGGCTTTAGATCGCGCATATATTTTTGCATCCCGGGAGATTCATATTGGAAAACGCCGATTGTTTCACCGCGCTGGAAGAGTTCGTAAGTCAATACATCGTCTATTGGAAACTTATCCGGGTCTAAAACGATTCCATGACTTAACTTAACATTCTCAACAGTATCTTTGATCAGTGTCAGGGTTTTCAGCCCTAGAAAGTCCATTTTCAATAGACCGGCACTCTCAACGACATGGTTATCAAACTGAGTCACATACAGATCGGAATCTTTTGCCAGCGAGACGGGAACGAAGTTCGTAATATCATCCGGAGTGATGATTACACCACAGGCATGAATACCTGTATTTCTTACAGAGCCTTCCAGTACGCGTGCTTGGCGAATCGTTTCAGCTTCAAGTCCAGCCCCATCAGCTATTGACTTTAACCGATTCACAGCCTCGATCTCTTCGGTGCGCAGTTTCTCCTTCAAACCGGCATCATCCAGTGTAAAGATTTTGGAAAGTTTCAGATTAGGGATTAATTTAGCAATTTCATTTGCATCTCCCAAAGGCAAATCCAGCACACGGGCGGTATCTTTAATCGAAGACTTGGCGGCCATTGTACCATACGTAATGATCTGAGCCACCTGACTGGCGCCATATTTATTGATGACATATTGCATGACCCGACCACGCCCTTCATCATCAAAGTCAATATCAATATCGGGCATGGAAACACGATCGGGATTTAGAAAACGCTCAAATAGCAAATCATATTTTATGGGGTCAATATTTGTAATGCCGAGGCAATACGCAACAGCCGAACCAGCAGCAGATCCCCGACCTGGTCCCACTGAAACGCCCATATCACGGGCAGCAGCAATAAAATCCTGTACAATCAGAAAATATCCGGGATATCCTGTCTTTTCGATCGTTGCCAATTCAAAATCCAGACGCTCACGAATATCATCCGTTATTTCCTCATAACGTTTCTCGGCACCAACGTAACATAGATGAGCAAGATATTTATTTTCCCCTCTTTTTCCACCATCTTCATTGTCCTCGGCAACCTGAAATTCTTCAGGAATATCAAATTTCGGCAAGAGGACATCCCGGTTCAGTTTAAAGATCTCTACCTTATCCACAATTTCCTGTATATTAAGAATCGCTTCTGGTAAATCTTTGAACAGGGTCTTCATTTCCTCGGAAGATTTAAAATAATATTCCTGATTTGGCAAACCAAATCGGAAGCCCCGTCCTCTACCTTTTGGTGTGGAAAGCTTCTCACCATCTTTCACACACAAAAGAATATCGTGGGCATGTGCATCTCCTTTCTTTTCGTAATAGGTGTTATTTGTCGCTACAACTTTAATAGCATATTTACGGGCAAACTTCAATAAGGTTTGGTTTACACGATCCTCATCTTCCTGTCCATGCCGCATCAACTCCAAATAGAAATCATCTCCAAAATGCTCTTTCCACCATTGCAACGCTTCCTCCGCCTGGTTCTCACCAATATTGAGCACCTTGCTAGGCACCTCTCCCTGCAGGTTTCCCGAAAGCACGATCACATCTTCCTTATACTGTAGAATAAGGTCCTTATCTATACGGGGTACATAATAGAATCCAGCCGTATAGGCAAAAGAAGCTAACTTGGCCAAGTTATGATACCCACGTTTATTTTTTGCCAACAATACAACCTGATAGCCGTTATCCTTTCTGGTTTTGTCTTTATGATCTTCACACACAAAGAACTCACAACCGACAATAGGTTTTAGGATCTGGCCCGTGGGCTCCTGCCCGTTTTCCAAAGCTTCAGCGTTTTGCGCTTCCACCTCTTTATTATGCCCGATCACCCGGGAAACAAATTCAAATGCCCCCATCATATTACCATGATCGGTAAGTGCAACGGCAGGCATATTGTCCTTTACCGCGGCCGAAACCAACCGATCATATGACATGGTCGACTGTAGAATAGAAAACTGCGAATGGTTATGCAAGTGAGCAAATTTCGCTTCTTTAAGAGCGGATAACATATCGGCATCCACAACAACATTGACGTCATCAGGTGTCGCCCGTTTTCTGATCTCATTAGAAGCTGCCTTTAGATTAATGTGTTTAAGTCCGGCGGTAGGAATAGGCCCTGGATTATTTGTCTTGAAATCAACAAAATAACCTGTATCTACCTGAAGTTCCTCGGCAGTAAACACTTCTCTTCTGACTAACTCCAGGAAACAACGCGTTGTTGCTTCAACGTCGGCAGTTGCATTATGTGCCTCAGCAAATGGAACCCCAAATAAATAGGAATGTAATTCAGTCAGATTAGGCAGTTTATATCGGCCACCACGTCCACCGGGAATTTTCAACAGTTCGGCCGTGACTTCGGTACAGGTATCCAAAACCGGCATATTTGCCATCTTAGAATCTACACCATAACGATAAAACTCACAGCCCATGATATTGAGGTCAAAACCTATATTCTGCCCCACAACAAATTTCGCTTTATTTAACGCTGTATTGAATTTTTCAAGAGCAACCTGTAGTGGCACCCCCTGTTCTTCAGCCAAAGCGGTAGATATACCGTGTATTTTTTCAGAGTCATAGGGTATATCAAATCCATCGGGTTTAATCAAAAAATCCTGATGTTCGACCAAATTTCCCATCTCATCGTGGATCTGCCATGCCAGCTGGATACAACGCGGCCAATTATCCGTGTCCGTAATTGGCGCGTCCCAACGCTTCGGCAAACCCGTTGTCTCTGTATCGAAAATAATATACATAAATTTCTAAACCTCTTTAATACAATATATTAAATGTAATCATATTTACATTTATTTGAACTCGAAATTTACGAAATTCTTAAGGAACATTATGTCAGATTTTTGCGAAAAATAAAAGCATAAAATCCGGCTTTTATCGACGACGACAGATGTCCGGCATCGCCAAATCCGCAATTCCAAAAAATTAATTCGCCCAAATTGTCTACTGATCTTATCAGTGGCTCCAGTAGGTATTTTGGATCATTTGACAGCCATTCGGAATGACTGCTTTTTAAGTATCTTCACAGGTTTAAGAAAAAGCAGAGTACTTCAAAAAAGCTCAGCTGGCAAAAAAGCATTCAATCCCACACAATCATAACAGCTATTTAATATTGTAACTATTACACTATCCTCGTTATTTGCTATATTTGAGTTTGATTTCAATTTCTATGATTAAAGCAATTTTTTTTGATATCGATGGCACACTGTTAAGTTTCAACACACATCAGATCCCTGACTCTACCCAACAAGCATTTCAATTATTAAAAGAAAAAGATATAAAAGTTTTCGTTTCTACCGGCCGGTCCTTTAACCAGTTGGGACATATCCGTTACCTTGACTTCGACGGTTTTATCACGTTCAATGGCGGATACTGCGTCACCAAAGATGAACAGGTTATTTATAAAAATAATATTATCCAAGAAGACATCCGTTCATTACTTGATTACGCGAAGCATCATCCCGAACTCACGTTTTCATTTATGTCAGACAAAGAGATCTCCTTAAATCAGGTTACGCCAGAAGTACTTAAAATGTATCAGCAAGTTAACGTAAAAACTCCGCCGATACGCAACTATAATGACAACTTTGATCTGGAATCCGTCATGCAGATCAATGTATTTATCAATCCGGAACAAGAGGCTGAGTTTATGGAAAATATTATGCCCAACTCGGTTGCATCTCGCTGGACGCCCATTTTTGCCGATGTAAACCCGATGGGGCAAAGTAAAAAAGTGGGTATCGATGTCTTTTTAGAACATTTCGGCATTGCGCTTTCCGAAACCATGTCTTTTGGCGACGGGGGAAATGATATTACGATGCTTGCCCATACACAAATCGGTATTGCTATGGGAAATGCAAATCCTGAAGTAAAGGAAATCGCCGATTACATTACCGATGATGTTGACAGCAACGGTATCTGGAATGCTTTAAAGCATTTTGAGGTTATCTAGAAATGAATTGTGAGCGTAGCGCGACAGGTATTGCTATTACTGTTCAATAGCAAGCTATGTCGTTGTGGAAAAAGAAATTCTAGCCTATTTCGAAAATCTTCAATTAATGTATGCTTAAATTGACCATCCAGGTAATGATTCACACGATGACTGACCTCAAATAGCAGGACTTTCGATGATCCTGAGAGACGGATTCGGATCGGATGGGAAGACATACCATTATATCCATTGGCTACCGCATGTTGGACCATCGGGAATAAGATAAGCGGCGGCACCATGACCTCATTTTCCGACTGAAAACGATTTTCCCATTTCAATAAAAAACCTGTGGGCATCGATATTTTGACCACTGCAAAATACTGACTCAATAGGTCTAGTTCAGCTTCCATGGACTGGTATTTCCCTAGCTCCAAAAGCAATAGCTTTTTTTGAAATAGGAAATATTCAGGCATCAATACAGCTCCTTCCACAAAGATCCTTGCCATTAGAAAACGATCGAATTGACTGTTCCCAAACGACAATCTATTGGATAGCGCCATTGCCTCCTCGTTTCTTACAGACTTTTTACGTAGAATGCGGTCGATTATACTTGACATTTCTTAAATTGCTTTAGAATAGACAACAAAAATAAGGAAACATTATGTCAAATATTGCAATAGTGATTGAAGAAAGAGCCGCAGATATAGGCAATTTCTTGGTGGGGAGACTACTTCCTTTCAGACAAAAACGTATGGTTGGCCCGTTTATATTTATTGATCATATGGGACCAGAAACGATCTCCGAGCCTCACTTTATGGATATTGCCCCACATCCTCATATCGGATTATCTACGTTGACTTACCTCTTCGAAGGAAGTATTATGCACCGCGACAGTTTGGGAAATGCGGTCGAAATAAAACCTGGAGCAGTCAACTGGATGACAGCCGGAAAGGGAGTAACTCATTCCGAGCGTACGCCGGATTACCTACGGTCTACGCAACATGATCTCCATGGTTTACAGATTTGGGTGGCATTACCAAAGGATCTGGAGCAGATGGAGCCCAACTTTGTTCACATTGAGGAGCCGCAACTTCCGCATTGGACCGAAGGCAGTGTCAGCTATCGTCTGATTGCAGGCGAGATTAGCAATCATCGCTCGGAAGTCCCGGTGTACAGCCCCCTATACCTTATCGAAATTAAAGCTGAACAGGATTCCAGCATTAAATTGGGCGAATACCTATATGGCGAAAGTGGATTATATATTCTTCATGGTTCAGTGCATGCAGAAGGCCAGGAGTTTGGTCCAAAACAAATTTTGGTAGCAAAAGATGCGAAATTATGCGAATTCGAAATGAGCGCTGGCACGAGCCTTTACATCTTTGGCGGCGAGGCTTTTCCCGAACAACGATACATCGACTGGAATTTTGTCGCTTCAGACATTGAAACCTTAAAAATCGCCAGAGCCAAATGGGAGAAGCACGAATTCCCTAAAGTTCCAGGAGACGATGGCTATATCCCAATCCCCCCGGTAAATCCAACGCTAGGTCAAAAGAAGCCTTAATAAAATTAAAAAAGTTTATAAGAAGAAAAAAGGGCTGGAAATAAATTAAATCTCCAGCCCTTTTTTCTTCTTCATTAGCCTGCTAATGTCCTATGCCACTGACTCCACCAGAAACAACAAGTTTCATCGCATCGGTAGGTGACATATCGAGTTTCTTAACCTTATCAGCACTAATAATAACCACCTGCCCAGCAAAAGAATAAGAATATGGAAAATAAACCATTACCTCATTTTCAAGGCCAATACTCTTTAAATCATGCTGCGTCAGGAAACCGATCTTCTTGAGACCAAACTCATTTACAGTTACGAGTACTGGTTCATTAAATTTTTTAGCATCCCCCACAAAGGCTTCTGTAAAATCCTTTATTGAGGTATATAAAGTATTTAAAAGTGGGATTCTTTTTATCTGATGATTGATCCAGACTTTAATCGGATCTGTCACAAAATTCGTAAATATCAGCCCTGCCAAAACAAGGATAAGAATCACCGTTAAAATTCCAATTCCCGGAATATACAATGGGTGTCCTTTTTCATCCTGTAAAAAATGTTCCGTCAGATTCAGTGCGGAGTCTATCGATGCGAAAATCCATACGATTAAAAAGACTGCACCAGCCAAAGGTACCACAACCAGAATACCTCGAATTAAATAATTAATGAATCCCCTGAATAATTTGCGAAGCATGAGTTTGTAAATCAAATATATTTATACAAAAATGCAGAATATCCTTTTATTATTCATAAAAATATACTCTTTTTACCCGTTGTGAAATGCTCGTCAAAAGCTCGTAAGGAATCGTTCCGATCGATTGTGCAGCAAGCTTAATATCCGGATAAACAATCACATCATCTTCTTCGGCCACTTCAACTTCTGTTACATCAAGCATACACATATCCATACAAATATCACCTATCGTTGGCACAAGGCAACCATTGACCATCATTTTGCCTACACCGTTCCCAAAGCGCCTGTCGTAGCCATCTGCGTAACCAATTTTTATCGTTGCTATTTTACTATCCCGAAGCAATAATCCATGCCGGTTATACCCCACAGTCTCTCCCGCAGCCAAGTATTTTATTTGAGTCACATTGGTCTTCAAACTACTTACTTCCCGAAGCGGAAGATCATGTCGTTCGACATCAATTCCGTAAAGTCCGATTCCGAGCCGAACCATGTCAAAATAAGCTTGCGGCCAGAGTTCGATACCGGAAGTCGCGGCAATATGCCGTAAAAATGAATAACCGAGCCCTTCTTCTAGGCGTTTTGTAAATTGATCCAAGAGATCGATCTGTTGCTGGGTGAACACATTGTCTTCTTTATTTCCCGCGGAAGCCAAATGGGAAAATGCCGACTTTACCTGCAGTATCGCGTCAGCGTTTAATTCCTTTATCAGTTTATCTACTTCATCTGGCATAAAACCAAGACGATGCATTCCCGTATCCACTTTGATATGAACCGGAAAGGATGAAATCCCCTTCCCTTTCAGGTAATTCAAGAATGAAGACAGAATTCTAAAGCTATAAATTTCAGGTTCAAGGTTGTGCTGTACAATAGATTCAAAGGTATTTTCATCGGGACTCATCACAACAATAGGCACTGTTATTCCAGCGCCCCTCAGATCGACACCTTCGTCGGCAAATGCAACGGTAAGATAATCTACCCTATTGAACTGCAAAAGATTAGCAATCTCAAAACCGCCACTCCCATAGGAAAATGCTTTGACCATCGACATCAATTTCACATGTTTAGGCAACAGCTGACGATAGACATTCAAATTATTTTCCATGGCGTTCAAGTTTATCTCGAGCACGGTATCATGTGATTTTGCCACCATCAAGCGGCTGATTCTTTCGAAATGAAACTCCCGTCCCCCCTTCAGTAGAATCGTGGAGTCCTCAAATTGGATAGACCTAATATCTTCCAAAAATGCACTAGTATTGGCGTAGGACACCGATGGAACATCGAATTGATCAGCTACTTGCGTGAGCACCTCACCGATCAAAACCAACTGATCTAAACGGTATTCCGAAAGTAAACGTTTCAATTTCGACAAGCTTTTCTCATCTGTTATACTTACACCAGGTAAATCGGAAAGAATCAGGACTTTTCTTGGATGCTGCCCCTGTTGATTTAAAAACTCGAGCGCAATTTGTAGGGCATCCAAATCGTTACTATAGGAATCATCAATAATGGAACTGTTTTTCTTCCCTTTTTTCAACTCAAGTCGCATGGCAACGGGTTGTAGCTCCTTAATTCTCGACGCGATTACTTCTCTTTCGTAGCCGAAACGCAGCATAATAGCAACACAATTGATCGCATTTTCCACGTTACCTTTGTCGACAAAGGGTACTTCAATGGCAAACGTACGCCCACCATAGAAAAGCGTGACTACCGTAAATTTATCATCGACCTGTTTAAGCGAATAGACCTCCAATGAAAGCCCCTCATCATATCCCCACGAAAACTTCCGAGGACGGTAAGGTAATTGAATATGCTCTACATAGCGATTAGGAAAGACCATGGTCTCAACGTCCTTGAAAAGATTTATCTTTTCGTAGATCTTTTCTTCTTTCGAAGCAAAACCAGCTTTATGGGCTATTCCGATGTTTGTCAGCAGGCCAATTGTTGGTTTTATCATATTTTCCAGCTTTACCATTTCACCCTTCTCAGAAATTCCTGCTTCGATAATCGCCAGATTATACTGATCGGATAATCCCCATAAGGAAAGCGCTACTCCCAATTGTGAATTGTAACTTTTGGGACTACGGTAGATTTTATATTCTGGAGACATCAGTTGATATAACCATTCTTTGACTATTGTCTTCCCATTGCTTCCGGTAATTCCAATAACAGGAAAGTTAAATTTTTGTCTATGAAAGGCTGCCAATACCTGCATAGCTTCAAGGCTGTCCGATACCCATATCAGATTTGCATCCGGAAATAACTGTTCCTGTCCTTCGTCAATTTGTAAGACAAAGCTTCTCACCCCTTTATCGTAGGCTTCTTTGATATAATGATGCCCATCCCTGCTTTTCTGCAGTGCGAAAAATACGCCATTATCAGCCTGAACAATCTTGCGACTATCATAAAATAAATGCTGAACTAAGGAATTGGGATCTGCGATAAACGTGCGATTAGGATGTAAAATTTGGACGATTTCCGATATTTTGTACATTCTCCTGATATTTTGATTGGATCAAAACTGAACATTTTTTTAGTTATTTCATATTATTTTTGAAATTTTGACAATATGTTTGAAGAGGATAACAGAAACAAGAAGATATTGACACCACGTCAGGCTCAATTGAAGGCAGAGAGCTACTGTGCCTATCAAGAAAGATCCCAACAAGAAGTACGGGACAAACTTTATGGCTGGGGATTACATGAGATGGATGTCGAAAACATTATTGCAAATTTAATAGCTGAAAACTTTCTAAACGAAGAACGTTTTGCGATAGCTTATTGCAATGGTAAACTTCGAATGAAAGGATGGGGCAAAATTAAAATTAAACAGGCTTTAAAAGGAAAACGAGTCTCTGAGCAACTGATAAAAATTGCATTCAAACAGATAGACCTGGATGAATACGAGACCATATTGGAGAATATTATTGATAAGAAAATCCGCGAGGTTAAAGGCAAAGATGCTTTTATCATGAAGAACAAAGTGTATCAATTTGCTTTGTCCAGGGGATTTGAAAGCGATTTAATTTTTTCCATACTGAATTCAAAGGAGTTATAAAAAACCACAAAATAAAGTAAACAAATATTTTGCAATATTAATTTTTCGCTCTATATTTGCATCACCAAAAAGGAACACGAGGTTCTTTTTAAAGTTGAAATAAAATTCCATGCGAAAATAGCTCAGTTGGTAGAGCACAACCTTGCCAAGGTTGGGGTCGCGAGTTCGAATCTCGTTTTTCGCTCACCTGCCTAGGTGGT
>JAQZAZ010000141.1 GCA_029239355.1 Sphingobacterium sp. | reverse complement strand
TTTCCTAAATGTAATTTTCCGGTACTTCTGATACCACTAACAACTGTTTCCATATTCCTGCGAATTTACGGATAAATTTGACAAAGTAGAATTAAATTCGGCCAGTCAGGCACCTTTTCCTGGATTGCGATTATTTTTTTATCTTTTTGGCCTCATTCCAATAAACATCCATTTCTTCCAAGCTCATGTCCTGTAATTTCTGTTTGTTTTCCGCTGCTTTTTGCTCCAGATAAGTAAACCTTGCGATGAATTTCTTATTGGTGCGTTCCAATGCATTTTCGGGATTGATACCAATATGTCTTGCGTAATTTATAAGCGAGAACAATAGATCTCCGAATTCGCCTTCTGCCTTTTCACGGTCAATGGCTTCTGTTGTTTCAATATTGAATTCTGCTTTAAATTCAGCAAGTTCTTCCTCAACTTTTTCCCAAACTTGTCTTTTATCTTCCCAGTCAAAACCAACTCCTTTTACTTTATCCTGGATACGGTAGGCCTTGACAAGTGCTGGTAGTCCGTTTGGTACACCGGCAAGAACAGATTTATTACCTTCTTTGAGCTTAATGGCTTCCCAATTCGATTTGACTTGTTCTTCGGTATTAGCGCTCACATCGGCATAGATATGGGGATGGCGGGTGATTAGCTTATCACATATCGCATTTAGGACATCAACGATATTAAAATGGCCCTCTTCCTCTGCGATACGTGCATAGAATATAAGGTGCATCAATACGTCGCCAAGTTCTTTTTTTATTTCGGGATAATCCTGCTCCAAAATAGCATCAGTCAGCTCGTACAGCTCTTCTATTGTCAGATGACGTAACGAATCCATTGTCTGTTTCTTATCCCAAGGGCATTCAAGCCTTAAGGTATACAGTACATCAAGTAAGCGTTGGAACGCAAGTTGGGGGGTAGGCTGATACGCCGGAGCTACTAGATTTGCCATATGATTATGAGTTTTCGTCTCGCAAAAATAGAAATATGATTTTGAATAAACTATTTGAAATTGCGGAAAACAAAAGATCCTAACTAGTCGTTTTATAATAAAAAGATATTTAAATCAACTTAATGAAAATCAGCTATGGAAAGAATGCATGGGTACTCGTCAGCTAGTGTTGCGTTGAAAAAATTAAGCGACCTGGGATACACGATAGATTATAATATCGAATTTGATGATCTTTTGGCAGATGCAGACCAATTTAAAATTGATTACTTATTTCGCTATGAAGGTGCATCGGATCCAGATGATGAGTCTACAGTATATGGGATAAGCAGAAATTCAGGAGAAAAAGGTGTTTTTGTAGCCGGTAATCTATCTTTGATTGAGGGAAAAAAAAGAGATATTTTGCTACAGCTGGAGCTTAAAGAGAGAGAACATTAGCGACGAAATCACCACATTATATTAGTTTGTTAATATAAATAAAGAATGGAAGCAAATAGTTTCACTGAATCAGAAAGGCTCAAAGAGCTTAAGATTTGGGCTTTGCGACGAGATGGTAAACCTTTGGATGGAAGCTATACCGACTTGAATGCTGATCGTCTTCTGCAAGTATATCGCAATGAGGCGCTGAACTTAATGAAAGCGGGATTTTATAATAGGGGTACGGGACTTTTTGAGTCTTACGTCGAACGTCATTATCCGAAGGAGTTGGAGAAGCAAATCGGTAAATTAGAAAGAAGTTATGATAGCCTTGAGCGATTTAGCCCTAACTTGGTCAATGAGGGTTTCTATAATCTCATTTTGGGAGATCTTCCGCTCACAATGAAAGGAGCCATTGTGGTGTTGCTGCGAGCAAAAGAGTCGGAATTTCCTTCTATTTATAACAATGATCAAGATGCAGACATGCGTAGTTCTCCAAATTGGTTATTAAATCAGCCATATAGTGATATTTGGGTAGATTTGCACCAAACAGCATTGAATAATATCCACTATCCGGAGCGAATACTGTAATTTGGCAAAATTATTGTTGTCAACTAATAGAAAAAGAGGGTACTGAGCATCAATATCCTCTTTTTTGGCGCTAAAATTTTTATTGAATTATTAACCATTTTCTAAATTATAATTACTATGATTTTATACATCGGTGTTTTTGTAGTGATCGTGGCTGCCTGCGTTTTTATCTCTCTCATGATGATGAAAAAGCAAAAAGAAACAGCTAGAAAGTATGAAGGTGAGGGAGGAATTGCGCTGGCATCCGGTATTAAGGATGAACTGTTAAGCCAGGAGTTTGAGGAATTAACCAAGCAAATGAACGGAGCGCCCATTGATGCGTTTACGCAATGTGCTTACATTGCTACAGTAGGTGATAAGGTAGCTTCGGCGGCAGCCACAGCAGCTAAAACAGTGGCTTGGGCGGCTGTTGGGGTCAAAGCACGTTACCGCGAGCGAGACAATGCTTCGTATTTAGTGCTCAGCAATGATGAATTGCATTATTTGTTTTTCGACGACGGTGAAGCAAGAGACCATCTGGTTTTTGACCATGAAACTTTATTGAATGCCCGGCCTGCTCAGATCAGTGGTTCGGAAAAGGTGACCCGTATGGGATCTGTTATGGGGTTGAAAGCAAAAAAAATGCATCTCGACGTCAATGGTAATGGTCTTGATATTATCTACTACGGTGCTGTACAGCGGATGCCAGATGGCATAATATCTCCAGGTTCGGGTATGTTCGAAACACAGTCAAAGCTCCAGCTAATGGGCCGTTTTTTTCTTAATAGGTTTTATCAAAAGTATCCGCAGCTACAAGATTAAATTAGTTTATTGATAGGCTATAGCTCTGTTATCGATAGTAACAGAGCTATTTTTGTTGGCTATTGGCGAATGCCGGCTGAATGTCATTTGAGTTTCTTTTTTAGTTTCCAGGAGGGTCGATTTTTATGCATTCTGGTAAAATATTGGTAAATTGTATAGATCATAAAATTATATACTATGCACATTTTAGCAGATAAAGTTGCTTTGGTGACAGGGGCTGGATCCGGTATAGGACTGGCGGTTGCCTTGGCATACGCAAAAGAAGGAGCGAAAGTTGTGGTGTCGGATATTAATGAACAAGCCGGTCAAGAGGCTGTTCGGCAGATTGAAAAATCAGGAGGAGAGGCGGCTTTTTTTAAAACTGATAGCTCATTAGCGGAAGATAATGAAGCGTTGGTGCGTTTTGTAGTAGATACCTACGGGAAATTGGATATTGCCTGCAATAATGCAGGTATCGGGGGTGAGGCGGCATTAACGGGCGACTATAGCTTGGATGGCTGGAAGAAAGTGATAGACATCAATTTCAATGGCGTATTTTTTGGATGCAAGTATCAGCTTGAAGCTATGGAAAAAAATGGTGGTGGTGTTATTGTTAATATGGCCTCAATTCATGGTACGGTTGCTGCGCCGATGTCAAGTGCTTATACGGCTGCAAAACACGCGGTGGTTGGCCTGACTAAAAATATAGGTGCAGAATATGGACAGAAAAATATTCGTTGCAATGCGGTGGGACCCGGATATATTGATACACCTTTGCTCAAAAATTTGGATGAAGAACATGTACATGCATTAATCAGCAAGCACCCTATTGGTCGCTTAGGAAAGGCTGAGGAGGTTGCAGAACTGGTGCTGTTTCTGAGTTCCGAAAAATCGTCTTTTATGACTGGTGGTTATTATTTGGTTGATGGCGGTTATACTGCTGTTTAACCCTTTTTGATTTAATCCAAGAAAGCGAAGTTGTCCAGAAGGATAGCCTCGCTTTTTTATTCATGTATATTCCCTTGGGCTATGCTATATATGCAATCTGAGGATAATGCAGTTAAGCCAATGATGCAGTCTTAAAGCTACAGATCATCTATACCTTTTCCATCCAAAATATGCTGATAATACTTCTCGATCCTAGATTCACGTGTTCTAGATTGTTTAGCCTGATTGAAATAAAATAGGTATGCCTTTTGGCGGCCTGGAGTCAGGGATAAAAAAGCACTTTGGAGGGCTTGATCTTCCCTTAAGGCTCTAGCGAATTCCGCAGGAACTGGATAATCTTCAGCTTTTCGCATAATGACTTTTGCGCCTGATTTTTCAATTTCTATTGCTTCGCGGACATAATCTATTATTACAGTCCTTAGACTTGAAATTTGGTCAATATTGGTGAATCTGAGCTGCCTACCTGACTGTACGTTTTCAGTTTGTTGAATTAATAGCTTTTTGTTGTCTTTTAGCAAGGCACCTTTGTGAAATAATAAAGCGCAGTAATCTTTAAACCCATGAATCAGGACAATATTCTTTCCTTCAAAAGTATAACATGGGTGCATCCATTTGTAATCTTCTACGACTGATTGATTCTCGATAACAATTTCTCGTAATAAATTAAATTCTTCGTTCCATTTTTTTGCGTTTTCGAAGAAATGTTCTGCTTTTAGGTTCATAGTCTGGTTTTGCTTTTGTTAAACTTTAGGTTTAAATGCGTTTGATCAGGACTTCCTCAAGCCTGTTGTGCGCCATATTAATGCCTTGTGCAAAAGGCATCTGTAGCAGTTGATCACGGAATTCTATCGATTGAAATATAATATGGATGATGAGCCTGCTACTCTCGTCGGTAATTTTTTCGAAGGTTAGATATTCCAATTGGACGGGAAAGGAAGTGCCTTCCATTTCAAACGTTCTTGTAATTTTTTCATTAGGGACAAATTCGTGTATCGTTCCATTCGCTTTAAACACAATATTACTGTTGTGGGATGTCTCAAAAGCATAGGAACCATGTTTTTTATTTTCCCATTTTAATACCTTGGTCCCCATCCATTGCTCAAAGATTTCAGGTTCTTCATAAGCTTTGAATAGCAAGTTTAGCGGCAAGTCAAATTCTCTGGTAATTACAATCTCCTGTTTACCATCTTCGGCATGGATTTTTGTTTTCTTTTCCATTTTATTTGTCTTTATAGTTTTTCATGATTTCTTCCAATTTATTAAAACGGTCATCCCACATGCTTCGGAAAGGTTCAATAAAATCAGCTATTTCCTTCATTTTTGGCGGATTGAGCTTATAGTAAATTTCACGGCCATTCTGTTCAGATCTTAGCAACTCACATTCGCTAAGAATCTGCAGATGCTTGGAAACCGTTGGTCTTGCCGTGTTAAAGTTTGAGGCGATAGCGCCTGCGGTCATGGATTGTGAGGCCAAAAGAAGAAGTATGGCTCTTCTGGTTGGGTCGGCAATGGCTTGAAAAACATCTCTTCTTAAATTCATAATGAAGTTATTTGACTACAAATATAAGTGTTGCCACATAGCTACGCAAATTTTTTTTATTTTTTCACTACCTGCTATTTTAGAAAGCAAATCAATAAGTTGTTGTTCGATAATTTGAACTTATGAACCTCTTTGAAAATACGATAGAGCCTAAACAGCAACAGATTTGAAATGAATTCGGGCGAATTGGAATTCGCTTGAAAATTTGCTGGGATAAGTTGTTATTTTGGACGATAAATGCAGGAATAAAATCATAATTGATTTATGAATGAGACTATTATAGAATTTGACAATAAAAAACGACTGAAATTAGTACTGTTAGGTGCAGTGTTTACGGCGGCAACGTTGGCCTTTGCTTGTTATATTTTCTTTGTCGCCGAAAAAATAAGAATTGCTCAAGGTACAATGATGTTAATGTTGGGATGTTTGGGGATCTTTTTTATAATTGCCGGTCTAAAAAACCTATTTGATAAAGATCGAGTCGGTCTAATATTGAACGCAGCGGGCATACAATATAAGGGCACAGCCGTAGGCAGAAAGATTGGAGCGGTAAAATGAACAGCTATTCAATCAATATCAACAGTAATAGCGCATGGTGTCCATTTTGTTTTTTTGAAATTAGATCATCCGAAGAGCCATATTCAGCAGCTCTCTCCGGAGCTACAACAACATGTTATTGCCAATGGAGTTGTGGCTTCGGCCGATGAGTTGTCACTAGATTTCAACGAACTTAAAAATCTGATCGAAGAATATTATCACCGTTATCGGTCGTGATAAAAAATCATAAGGGGGAAATGAAAAAGACTATTGTTGTCCGGCGATCAGGCAAGACGCTTACGAAGGAATAGTGCTCAGTACAATAGAAAAAGATAACTATGAACAGCTTCGGAAATTACAGAGAAAAATGAAATTACCTAGCGCTAAAAGATTAATCGCAAGAAATACCCGCGCTGTGATCAATAGGAAAAAACTCACCAGTGGTTTTGTTGACGTACTATACCATGCGGATTGTTATCCTTATGGAATGGAGGTAAACTCAAGTGGTATTGACTATAGATATGGTTATCAGGGGCTATATGCAGAGAAGGATAAAGAAACAGGATGGAATAATTTTGAACTCCGTAATTATGATGCGGCAGTGGGACGTTGGCTCACCGGAGATTCTAAAGGACAATATGTTTCGCCCTATGTGGGAATGGGGAATAACCCAGTTAGTGGCGTTGATGTAGACGGTGGTTGGTCGAATTGGTTAGGTGCATTTGCTTATACTGTAATCCATAGGGGAAAAATTCATAAAACAGCCTAAGGTCTTTATACTGTTGGTAAGGTTGTAAATGGTGTTCCTAATATATATGCAGAAAGAAGTATTGGTAATGGGTTTATACAGTTTGCGAATGCTAATAATTTGAGTTCCTCAAAGCAACAATATTCACAATCGTGGGCTGAAAAGTCATATCGTGCTTTTGCAGACTGGGAGCAGATCATCCTTATTTTCATGCACCGAGTAGTGGGGAGTATGGCCCTTATATGCCCGATGGGGTAGGATTGAGTATTGGAGTTAACGCATATGGATTTTCGGGTTCTTTAAATATCGCAGTTGATGAAATGAACAATTTCGGGTTTTATGGTTCTGTGACTTCTTCCATAGGCTATCCTAGCGTATCGCCTTCTATTGGTGCTGGAGTTGGTTTAGATTTTTATGAAAATACTTTACCAAACGCTGGTCTATTAGGCGAAATTGCTGGAACAACTGTAGATACTGGAGTAGGTGTGGGCAATTGGGGCCTTACATATTCAAGTCCTGTTGAAGTCAAAAATGGTTTGATAAGAAAAATTAGGGGTGCTCATAAATTAAGCGTCGGTTACTCTGGTAGCTATTCTCCTTACTCTTCGGGAAATTTTAGTTTCTCTTATGGTATTGGTAGAACGAGAAGGTTTTAGCCGAAAAATGTATTTTTAATTATAGGTTTGTTTATTAATAAATAATGAAAAAATGAAGTTAAATTCTAAATATAAAGGCTGGAGATTTTCTTGTTTTGTTCTTGTTATTTTTTTATCTAGTTGCCTAACCGAACAAGGCTGTAAAGAAACTGTCAATTATTACAATAGCATAGAATTTCATGTTGTAATAGAAGGTCCTCGATCTGCGGAACCCAATTATTACGAAATGGAGGCAAAGGATATCCTTTTAAATAAAAGCGGTAAAGTTAAAATAGACCGTGGCCTAGCTAGTATTGTTCTTAAATGGTCAATTGGAGATACTTTGTTTAAAAACAAAGGAAATACCATTGTTATATTAAAGAAAAAGAAATCTGTTTTGGGTACAAGAATATTTGTCTCAGAGTGGACCTGCAATGGAGGTACGATTAATGGGAAACCAGTGGATACTTGGGTAAGCAAGTTTAAAGAAGCGGGGTTGACAGAGGATTCTTATGAATAACGATTCCGCGAATTTTTGACTTATTGTGAACTTGAACTTTTTGGAAACAGATGTTTAAACTACGAAGCAATGACTTGCATTCGCCATAAACGGACGTAAGTCATTGCTTCTTTATTTTTACTTAAATAGATATGCTACAGGACTTAGCTGCGAAAAAAAATACCGCTAGCCATACAAGTCCCTTCGCCAGGAAGAAGATAAATGCCCCCATGCCGGCACGCTTCAACCATTTTGATTTATTGTCTTTATTATTGTCTTTTTGCTCCATGTGAAGGGTTAAACAATATTCGGCCTATTTAGTTTGCACTGGCAATAGGCGTGAATACTTCACCAAAGTTATAAAAAGTTTGGTTTGCAATTTCTACCGAACGATCATAAGTTGCAGGATCCGCAGCATATTTATTTAATACAGCAGTAAATCCAGCCCACATCTCACGACTATTTTCACCATAACCTTCGAAGAAAGATGTCCCTTTGTTGACGCCATATTTGTTCAGCATCTGAACAATGTATGGACCGCCCATAATAGAACCTTCCAGTACATATAATGACGAAAGGGCTTCCTGTATATTTGTTACTGTAGGCGCGGTTGCTTCTGGAAGATTCTCTACGTTACCTCCCAAGGCTTCGATATCACTTTTGATATAAGAAGAGTTGCGGCGCTCCAAAAGATCAGGTAATACTTCGGCTGTAATAAAAGGCGCGATATTATCTTCCACTGCACGGAAATAAGCATAAAATCCTTTTAATACCTCTGCATAATCTGCTTCCGAACGAATATTTTTCAATTGGCGCACGATCGTTCCTTCTACGTTTTGGTGAGCAGCGTGCGTCTGCTCTTTGATATGTTGACTTAACATGTTCTTTCTTTTATTTATAACGATTCTATACAAAGATTCGTATTTATTTTCAATTTTTTATGCTGTTTTCTGATTTATCATCTATGAAAAACGATAGGATTTTATTCCACGATTTTGATTGGATAAGCAAAATACGGTGTTGACTGCTCATAAAAGCGGATGAGCCTGACACGTATGCCAATACCGTTGTTTAAATCTGAGGTAAGGCCTATCGGCGCATCTTCGGGTATCTGCACTTTAATGGATTTTAAATCGTCAGAAATACCGAGGAAAGTCAAACGCAAACTGTTGGGATAACCTTCTTCGGTGTATTTTAAATCCACAACCCGAATGTCAGATGCTTTGGTCAAATGCCTTGCGGGCAGATCGATGATTTCACCTCTTTTGACCTGCCATTCTTTCGTATGGCCAAAATAAACGTAAGAAAGGGATTGACCGGCAGGAACGGTTACAAACTTTTTACTACTTTTAACAGGGATACCGAATTTGTTGATCACCTGTGCATAATAGTCACCTGCAGGGATGCCCGAACCATCTTGCTGGTCAACAAAAAATGAAATGTTACCATTCTCTGTTCTATTTGGTATCAGTTTATAGCTCTTGTTCTGATCATTGACAAGGTATAGACTATCACTTCCGTCCAGCGCAAGATTATTCATTGGGATACTCAAATTGCTTTGACCCACGATGGCAGTAATCTGCGTTTCTTCGTCTTGGAAGGAGGGAAGAAGCGCACCATTTGACAGTTTTATGGTATAGGTTTTAAGGGTGCCGTCCTGGGCTTTCACCTGATATTGTGCTCCGTCTTTGAGCGCAATGGCTGTTCCCGAAGCAGGGCTGATACTTGCATTTTTTGAAATATTGATAATGGGAGCAACAGTCTCTGGAATAGGCCATTCGGTAGAGCCAGGCCAGGAGACATAGATGGTTTCACCATCCACAGCGGCTACAATGGTATCTTTACCTGCGTTGTAAGGGATTTTGAATGAGGTGATTTCAGTATAAGGTGTAGGCGCAATTTCATACTCTTTTTTGCAAGCCGAAAACAGTGTGATTCCTACTGCGAGCAACAGGGTAGGAATGCGATATAATGTGTTTCTTTTTTTCATGGTTGTGGTGACTTTCTATCGTCAAAAGGCATGTGTATGTGTAAAGACGAAAAGCAAATGCATTTCATCTATAAGCTATTAATGTATCGTTAGTTGTTGTAAATAATTCGAATGGGATTCTTTAAAATTACCTCGCGGCTGTAGTACCGTAATTTGACATAATAATCACCCGCTGCTGGCACTTTGTTGTATTTTAATGAACTGCCGCTGCCTGTAACACGTCCCTCAATAGAATTTAATGTTAATTGTATGTAAGCGTTGCTAACGCCCGGCGGAGTACTCGAAGTTATTTGTGTAAAATTATATTCTTTTCCTTCCTTATCGACCAGACTTGCGCGCGCTATCGTTAGGTCTGTTTCGTAAGTTCCGACAAAAGGATAATTGGGTTGGACGGTATTGATATCGATAAAATTAAAGACATAACCATATGTCTGATCATACACAGCTGGTGTATTGGGATCTGAGCTAACCTCTTGCACATGGAGTGCTGGCTGGTCACTCTTGACGATCAGCGTATAGGTGGCTGTACTGCCATCTGTAGCGGTAACAGGGTATTGAATGGTACGCCCTTTGGCAAAATAATCGACCATATTGGTGATCAGTGTATCTGAACCTTGTTTTAGCGTAGCGCCTTTGGCAACTTTTATTTCAGGTTCGAGACTTGTCATATAGAGCCCTTCGGGCAGCGTAACCGTAATAGTTTTGGCGTCATTGTCAATAGCACCAATGACGTCTTTGCTGGTATTGACAATCTTGAAACTGCTGATCCGGGCCATGCTCTCTGGCTCATAGGGTTGAATTTCTGTTTTGGTACAAGAATTTAAATACAAGCTGCTCAATAAGAATCCTGTAGCGATCTTAAATTTTTGGATGGTTAATAACTGATTTTTCATTTTACTTTGGAAAATAACCGGTACCAGCAAGGCCGGTACCGGAATTAAAATTTACAATTCTTATTAAAAAATAAGGGTATTAAGGCCTATTATAGTTTCTTATAATCGAAACTCATAAAAGGAAAGTTTGTCGCTGCGTAACTTGCATTTGGAGTTTCGTCCTTATAAACACTATTTAAACGCAATTTCCATTTATCTCCGGTTGTCTTGTTTTCTAAAATATACGTTCTAGGTCCATAGCTGCTCATAATGTGGTTGCTAAGATTATAGATGTACCAGCCAGTACTACTCGAGTTGCCGATTCCATTCAGACTATTGGAGCCTGCAACACCATTTGAAATTAATGTTGCTGAAGTACTCGCAGAGACTGATTCAAAAGCTGTATTGACGTAATAGAGATCGTATTTTGAAGTATTTACAGTCAAACTCGCATTAGCTGTACCACTAAATTGAAAATCATAGCTAGTGGATGTACCACCATCATTGGTGATCAAGTTGTAGTAATAGGTGCTTGCTGGGTTTTTCCATTGTGTTGTGTCCACCAAATCTGGCACCGTGCCTTGATGGAAGTTGCGGGCGCCATAAGTGCCCGTAGCAATGGTTTTTAAATATCCTTTTGTACCGGTTGCGGTAAAGTTTACCGTACCGCCAATTGTCGTCGAAGGAGTAACAGCACGTTTGCTGAGTGATTGCTCTTCAATACTAGGAGCAAGCGAATTGTCTTTGCTACATGATGCGGTCATGCCAATCGCGGCAATACCTAAGGCAATGGATAAAGTTCTGAATTTGATTTTCATTTCTTTTTCGTAATTTTGCCACTTCTACAGTGGGCTAGTTAATAAATATATGTTAATTAGTCAATTTGATACC
>JAQZAZ010000015.1 GCA_029239355.1 Sphingobacterium sp. | reverse complement strand
GCATCGAACAATAGAACTGGCAAGTGTGATGTTGCTAAGCACTTGTGAGAAACAGCAACTACGGCGTACGGTATAGGTAAGCGACTCACCTTCCCTCGCTCGACAATCAAAGAGAAGCTAAACATGTAGAAAGCGTATACAGTACCATGACTGGACGAGAGTTCGAATCTCTCCAGCTCCACTAGAAAACCACATTCAATGCTGAATGTGGTTTTCTTTTTAAGTCATTATCCCGTTCGGAACTGCTTTCTATATTTCAAGGGCGACACCTTTGTCACCACCTTAAATTGTTTGCTGAAATGTGCCCAGCTGTTATAACCACTATTATAACAGATGTCCAAAATAGGCCTATCCGTATCACGCAATAATTTGCAGGCATGACCGATACGAAGTTCTTTTATAAAATCAAAATAACTCTTTTTTATGTTCTTTTTGAAGAAACGACAAAATGCAGAAACAGACATATTCGTGCTAGCAGCAACCTCTTCCAGTGAAAGCGGATTTAAATAATTCTTGAAAGAATAATCTATTATTGCTTCTATAACCATGTTTTCCTCACGGCCTGCGATAGTACCAAAAGCCATGGTAATTACGTTTTGTTCCTCGGATGATCCGATCCGTTCCATACAGCTTAATAACAACTGGATCCGCTCAAGCCCCACCGTATTTTCCATTTTCCGGATCAGGAGATCAATTTCCTTCGAAAGCCCTCCTGTGAGCTGAATTCCAGTACTATCATTTTTCAACAGGCCAGCGACAACATGCATTTCGGGCAGCGCCAGAAATCCCGCTCCCCAAAAACCCTTTAGGAAATGAACCACTATAGCACTGCCAATAGCGTCCTGCTTAGATTTGCGAAACCAATGTGGGAGGTCCGAGCCAAGAAAAAACACATCTCCCTGCTTGTAATCGCCTATATAATCACCAATAAGTGCAGTACCACTACCTTCAGTGATCACAATCAACTCGCACTCGGGATGTCTATGCCAAGCCGTTTCAAAATTAGGCGTCCTGTATGTTCGGCAGGCAAAAGAATACTGTTCTTCAACGTGTATTTTCTGGATCAGTGTTTTCATGACAATCTATGGTTAGCGATTACATCTGCTATCTATACACATAATATACGATTATAAACATAATAAATAGTAAGATAGCATATTTTTTCACCCAAATAACAGTTGAAAGATGCTCGAGTGATACTGTAAATTTATCTTACAACAAGGGAACCACATTTGAATGCATGCGTATATCGCAATACCTTATAAACCCAAAATAAAATTATGACTACAACTTTAATAAACATCAAGTATGGAAGCTAATACATATGACGCCATCGTCGTAGGTTCGGGCATCAGTGGCGGATGGGCGGCAAAAGAACTTTGTGAAAAGGGCTTAAAAGTTCTGATGCTGGAACGTGGCAGTCCGT
This sequence comes from Sphingobacterium sp., assembly GCA_029239355.1. Lineage (GTDB taxonomy): Bacteria > Bacteroidota > Bacteroidia > Sphingobacteriales > Sphingobacteriaceae > Sphingobacterium. Next base: position 58,122 of record JAQZAZ010000015.1, on the reverse strand, counting down.
ACGAGCATGTCAAAGATTATAAATCCGCCCTACGGGAACCATGGGATCTCCCACACCGCGGACGCACAACTATAGAACAAAAAAAGAAGTATCCCGTTATTCACCGTGGCTGGGCCGCCTCAGAAGCAGTAATGGACGGTTGGGTAAACGAAGAAGATTGTCCATATACCGAACTGAAACCCTTCACCTGGTGGCGTAGCTACCGTATGGGCGGACGCTCTACTTTATGGGGGCGGCAGTCCTATAGATTTAGCCCAATGGACTTCGAAGCCAACGCCCGGGATGGAATCGCTGTCCCATGGCCAATTGGCTATAATGATGTGGCCCCCTGGTATGACCATGTTGAAAAATTTGCTGGAATCAGTGGATCCATCGAAAATATCGCACACCTTCCCGATGGACAGTTCTTACCTCCCATGGAGTTGAATTGCGTAGAAAAAGATGTCGCCAAACGTATTAAACAAGAATATGGGGACAAGCGACACCTGATCATTGGACGAACCGCAAACCTAACAGCCCTGATTCCGGGGCGGTCAAAGTGTCAATTTAGAAACCGATGTTGGGAAGGATGTCCGTTTGGGGGCTATTTTAGCACGCAGTCCTCTACCCTGCCCGCTGCAATGAAAACCGGCAACTTGACCGTCCGGCCCTATTCGCTGGTCAGGCAAGTATTGTACGATAAAGATACCAAAAAGGCTACCGGGGTTGAGGTGTTGGATACCGAGACCAATCAAACCTACGAATTCAAAAGTAAAGTGGTTTTTCTATGTGCATCGTCCCTCAACAGTACATGGGTCTTATTCAATTCCGCGACAGATATATGGCCCGAAGGCTTGGGCAGCAGCAGTGGTGAACTGGGGCATAATGTAATGGATCATCATTACAACCTCGGTGCTTCAGGTATTGTGGAAGGCTACGAGGACAGCTATATATTTGGCAAAAGAGCCAATGGATTTTATATCCCGCGATTTGTCAATATAGGCAGTGACAAAAGAGACTATCTGCGTGGTTTCGGTTATCAAGGTAGTGCCAGCCGCGAAGGCTGGAGTAGGGATATTGCCGAACTGAGCATAGGAGGTGATTTTAAGGATGCGCTCACCGAGCCCGGTCAATGGACCATCGGTGCGACCGCTTTCGGAGAGATACTCCCTTACCATGAAAATAAAATCTCCCTGGACAAAGACCGAAAGGATAAATGGGGGCTGCCCGTACTAGCGATGGACGCCGAGCTGAAGGAGAATGAACTGAAGATGCGCAAGGACATGCTGGCGGAAGTGAAAGCGATGCTGACCATCGCAGGTGTAAAAAATGTAAAGACCTGGGACAGTGGCCACGCCATGGGACACGGCATCCACGAAATGGGAACCGCAAGAATGGGACTGGATCCCAAAACCTCAGTACTTAACAAATGGAATCAGGTATGGGATTGCCTCAATGTTTATGTCACTGATGGCGCCTGTATGACTTCATCGGGTTGCCAAAATCCTTCCCTGACTTATATGGCACTGACGGCAAGAGCTGTAAACCATGCTGTCAATGAACTAAAGAAAAATAATAGCTAAGCCAATGGAAAGAAGAACACTTTTAAAGATGGTCGCCCTGCTTACAGGAGGGGCAGTGATTGGCGGCAATGCTTTTTTGACTGGCTGCAGCTCCAATCAGGAACGCGACCTGAAACAACGTCTCAATTTAACCCCTGAGCAGGTTGCATTCTTGGACGAAGTGGCTGAAACCATACTCCCCACTACGCAAAAAAGTCCAGGGGCCAAAGCAGCCAAAGTCGGTTCGTTTATGACGATCATGGTAAATGATTGCTATGAAGTTTCGGATCAGCAGATCTTTCTCGACGGGATGGACAAATTGGATGCAGCTTGCAAAAAAATGCACCACCTGGGTTTCATGGAAGCCACAGCTGAGCAAAGGCTTGTCCTCCTGACTGCTATCGATAAAGAGATCAAAGAACATATGCCTCAAAATGGGAAATCACCTAATCACTATTACACGATGTTTAAGCAATTAACACTCCTGGGTTATTTCTCTTCAGAAATTGGCTATAAACAAGCCTTCCGCTATAACCAGGCACCGGGTCGGTATGAAGGGGATGTCCCTTATAAAAAAGGAGACAGAGCCTGGGCTTAACATAACGAAAAACGAATAAACGAATAAGGTTCCCTATAGGAGTAGCCTTTTTACAAAAAAAACATTTATGACAACAATTAAAGGACCTGCTATTTTTTTAGCTCAATTTGCTGGAGATAACGCACCTTTCAATACGCTGGAAGGCATCTGTGAATGGGCCGCATCGATTGGCTATAAGGGTATCCAAATACCAACCTGGGATGTGCGATTAATAGATCTCCAAAGAGCTGCGGAAGATAAAGATTATGTGCAGCAACTAAAAGCTACCGTAGAATCATACGGTCTGGAGATTACCGAATTATCGACACATCTCCAGGGACAGTTGATAGCCGTGAATCCATCTTTTGATAGCTTATTTGACGCATTTGCGCCGCGCGAGCTACATGATAAACCAAAAGAACGACAACAATGGGCTGTACAACAGCTCCATTATGCTATCAGGGCCTCTAACAACCTAGGGTTGAAAGCCCTAGCAACTTTTAGCGGCGCTTTTCTGTGGCCATATGTATACCCTTGGCCGCAGCGCCCAGAAAATTTGATCGAAACAGGGTTTACCGAATTGGCAAAAATGTGGTTACCCATATTAGATGCGGGCGAAGAATACGATGTGGACCTCTGCTATGAGCTCCATCCTGGTGAGGATCTACACGATGGTGTCAGTTTCGACATGTTCTTGGCGAAAGTAAATTATCATAAACGAGCGAACATTCTCTATGATCCCTCTCATTTTGTCCTGCAATGTCTTGACTACCTGCAATTCATCGACATTTACCACGGTCGGATCAAAATGTTCCATGTAAAAGATGCTGAATTTAATCCATCCGGCCGTCAAGGTGTCTATGGAGGTTATCAAGATTGGCAGGCACGAGCTGGCCGTTTTCGTTCCATCGGCGATGGGCAGGTCAATTTCAAGGCGATCTTCACCAAATTGACACAATATAACTTTCAGGGATGGGCAGTCTTGGAATGGGAATGTGCCTTTAAGAACTCCGAGGATGGAGCACGGGAAGGTGCACAACATATCCAGAATTACATTATCCGGGTAGGCGATCATGCATTCGACAATTTTGCTTCTGCCGGTAGTGATAACGATCTGAACAGGAAATTGATAGGATTATCAGACGAGTAACAGGATAAATATAGTTATTATGGAAATCAGAAAAATCAGGATGGGCATGGTGGGTGGTGGCAAGAATGCTTTTATTGGCGCCGTGCATCGCATGGCCGCGAGTATAGATGGGCAGATCGAACTATGCTGCGGCGCTTTAAGTTCGGATCCTGTTAAAGCAAAAGAATCGGGAGCACTACTTTCGCTTCCGGCGGATCGAGTTTACTCAAATTTTCAAGAAATGATCCTGCGCGAAAGTAAATTACCTTCTGACGAACGGATGCATTTTGTAAGTATTGTAACCCCAAATGTTGCCCATTTCGAGCCAGCCATGCTTGCCCTCGAACATGGTTTTCATGTGCTTCTGGAAAAACCGATGACTTTCACGTTAAAAGAAGCAGAGTTATTGCAGCAGAAAGTGAATGAAACGGGACTGCTCCTTTGTGTTACCTATACCTATTCGGCATATCCCATGGTCAAACAAGCACGGCAGCTAGTCCGCGACGGCAAGCTCGGTAATATCCGTAAAATCATGGTCGAATATCCCCAGGGATGGCTCAGTACATTGATCGAGACTGAATCGCCACTTGCTGCCTGGCGAACAGACCCTGAAAAAGGTGGGCTGAGCAGCTGTATGGGAGACATCGGAACACATGCTGCACATTTGGTTGAATATATTTCTGGTTTAAAAATAACCAAAGTATGTGCAGATCTCCGTACTGTCGTAAACGGAAGGCGATTAGAAGACGACGGGAATGTCTTACTGGGATTTGAAAATGATGCAACCGGTGTATTGTCGGCTTCACAGGTCGCGGCAGGGGAAGAGAATGCCTTAAAAATAAGAATATACGGAGAAAAAGCAGGCTTGGAATGGAATCAGCAGGACCCCAATACCCTTCTGCTAAAATGGCTCAATGAACCGGCACAGATATTCCGTGCAGGACAACAATATCTCGCCCCACTTGCGCAACACAACAGTCGTTTACCGGCTGGACATCCGGAAGGTTACATCGAAGCATTTGCCAATATCTATCGGAATTTTTCAGCGACAATCCTCGCAAAAATAAACGGCACCAGTCCCTCGGAGGCCATGTTGGATTTCCCTACCGTTGCAGATGGAGCAAGGGGCATGAAATTTATCGAAACGGTAATAGCTTCTGGACAGTCCAGTCAAAAATGGACAGCCTTCTAATCGTCATCATAATAACGTAGACGCTAGAAGTCAATTCCATAACCGAAATTACTGCGTCAGCAAGTAAGATTTTTTGCAACAGCTCAGTAATTTCGGTATTATAGGTTCTTTTTGGAAGGCTTTATATCGGAATGCCCTATGTCAACGTATAATCCCCTTGTACACCGCATCCCGTAATACCCCACCTTCGGTATCACCGGCATATTCCCAATACATTGCTCCCAGTAAGCCCTGTCCATGCACATAATCGCATTTCAAGGCAATGGATTCTGGAGTTTCAAAAGTCAGTACCAGTTCTCCTTGTGCGTTGACCAGATAGTGGGCCTTCGCTTCATCATCCCATTTCTGTTCAAAGCCCTGTAAATTCAGGAGATCCTTATAATCTATAAACCCTTTGATGTCCGTTTTATTTCCCCGTCCATAAAACGGAATACCGAGCACCAATTTTTCGACAGGCATTCCAGCGGCAATATGCGCCTTAACAGCTTCAGCGCAGGTCGTGCGCCCCGATAAGGGAGAACGATGCAAGCTCGCATGATGATATGGTGGATTGCCCGAGTCGTAAGTCATGATGTTCACAAAGTCTACATCGTTTTTAATCTGATCAAAAGCAATATATTGACCACTTGATACCGAAGCGAGTGTCAATAGTTTTTTCTTACCAATAGCCTTCCGGATATCCCGCATCAATAAGGTAAAATTCTCGGTATCCGATTTCGTCGCAGAAATACCGGCGGAAGAATTGGTTGGATATTCCCAATCAATATCAATGCCGTCGAGTTTAAACTCTTTTACAACCCGTTCACAGTCCTTGGCAAATTTCCCCCGATTAACGACATCAGCAGCCATCTCACTGAAGCGACCACTTCCCCAGCCACCAATGGATAACAATACTTTCAAGTGTGGATACGCCTTCTTCAGCGCTATAATACTTTTTAATCTGGCTTCATTGTCGATACGCACTCCGTCAAAACTGTCATTTACATGCCCAAATGCATAATTGATATGGGTCAGATAAGTCGGATCCGGCACAACTGTTGACCAGGATGTAACATAGGCAATCACCACTTTTTTATTTTTCCCATGTGCACAACTCGGTTGTGCACTAAGCGTCATTAACAATAAGGCTATTGCTGTAAAGCCAAGGGTTATTAGCTTGAGGGGATTTATACTGTTTTTAGATTTCATACACATCATAATATTAAAGATTCAAATTAAACTGAACCGATCCGGAGTAGCTTGACTAAATTTCGTTCTCTATTTAGCCATATAGTAAGCGTACAACGATCCGTCTTCTATTAAAGTTTTAAATAGATATTTATCTTTTTCAGTAAAATAGCATACCACAGCATAGCGAAAGCCCATAGCAGTGAACCACCAACAGCAAGGGGCATATTAACCGGTTGTTTATAGAAAAACAAAGGAATCTGTAATCCCCAACAGATGAAATAAATTAAATCTGGCGCAAGATAGGTTGTCAAAGAATTCTTTCCGGCTTCCTCGAAGACGAATATTCCTTTATGGTATTTCCGAATATCTATTACATAGTAGATAACAAGCAGTAAGAGCAGGCTGATACCACAACACAACAATGCCCAGCTTGGCGTGCCGTGAATTTTGGATAATATAAACCAGGGGCGCAGCGCAAACCCGCCCAATAACCAAACTATTCCAATAATCAGCATCCAACGTAAAAGTAGCTTAGGTGTAGCAGCATATCGTTTGATCAATATGCCAATGATTGTTCCGGCCAATACAATGCAAGGTACATTACCCGATAACAGCACATTCAGGTAGTTCCCGATGATGGGAATATGCAATTTGAATGCTGTTTGAGACAGGATATTCAGGACAAGAAACAGCAACCAAAAGCATACTACAATGGAGAGCCTTCCCCGACTTAACACAAAAGTAGTGGCAGCAGCAAAATAACCCCAGCCGATCAAGCCCAAGATTCCCCACCAACCGATCTCCAAGCCTTTACCCTCTGCAGCTTTAAAGCAATAAGCCAAATAACAGATCCCCAGAACCCCAAGCAGACGCATCCCTTTAAATAGGGTCTGATTACCGGATGTAGTAGGATACCTATTCCAGATCAGAAATACGCAGAGATAAAACAATCCTAGCCACCAAAAACTAGACATACCCGTCAATGAAGCATCCACACGTCCACCGTTCAGAATTAAGACACCAATCAGGATTAAACTCACGGTACGGGTCACAATATGCGCAAAAATCAGAAGAGTAGATTCTCCCAGCTTCTCCCGAGCAGCCACAGCATATGGTACAGCCATGCCGACCATAAAAAGAAATCCCGGAAAAACCCAATCTGCCAGCCCCATGCCATCGACTTCCGCTTTAGTATGCAGCAGCCATTCCGGAACACCGGGCGCAAATAAATCGTTGACAAATAACATGAGAAACAGAGTCATACCCCGCATGACATCCATTGAGCGAATTCGAATTGATTGTTTAGGTTGTTGTTGATCCATAATGATACGATAAATCCAAAGCAAATCAGCTGTCACAGCCCAAAACGTCCCGTTTACTCAATTTTGCCACAGACGACTCAGGAATTGTAAAATACGGGACTCGGTCGCTTAAAATACGCATACGCGATTCCGTTCGCATTCAGGTTTATAATTTTCAGCAAACAGATCAACTATTTGCTTACCCTAAGATGAGCATATTATATCATATTCAAGAGAAATAATTGTTCAAATTAGTGTAATTTTTGCTTTTATCATACAAGTTTCCTGGAATTATGCCTTCATCTTACAACATTTTGAAAAGCACTGCTTGCGTTACGTTTCATTAAGCCCCTTTTACCAGCGGATAAGAAATGGCCAGGAGTCCAATGTGATATATCCGCTGTTGCATTAAAACAATCACCTTATTACAAAAAAACTGAAGTCGAATAAACAATGGAAAAATTTGATCAAAAAACATGAACTATAGTATAAAACTGATATTTTTGATTTTAGTTCCAAAACAACAAGTACCATGAGCCAGTTAATATTTCGTGACGCCAGACAAGAAGATTTACCTTGTATCGTAGCCATATACAATACCACCATTGCTTCGAGAATGGTCACAGCCGACACCAGTCCTGTAACCGTAGAAAGCAGGCAAAAATGGTTTGATGAACACAGCCCGTCAACGAGACCATTATGGTTGGTAGAGGAAGAAAATAATATCCTCGGCTGGGTCAGCTTCCAGTCTTTTTACGGTCGACCAGCATACGATGCGACAGTAGAGATAAGCATCTACCTGGATGAACAACAGCGAGGCCGGGGACTGGGCAAGCAAATCCTCCAATATTGCATAGACAAAGCCCCTAACCTTGGTGTACATACCTTATTGGGTTTCATCTTTGCGCACAATGTACCTAGCATCACCTTATTTGAAAAAATGGGATTCCAGGAATGGGCCAACCTTCCCAATATTGCTACGCTAGATGGGGTAGAACGAAGTTTAAAGATATTAGGAAGAAGGGTAAGTTAAGTCACACAATTGGCTCACAAGAGAAAAATCATTAGCTTTAAGTAATTATTATATACTCTCAAATCGCAACTATGACTCAACGACTACAATTAACGCTAATATTCACCCTTTCTATGTTGTTTTGGATCAATGTTGCCACTGCACAAGATCCAGAACGGATAAAGACCATCACAATTTCCGCAGATTCCGCCTATACAAAAGTCGTACAAGCACTTCAAGAAAACGGTTACTATATTGCTCAATTAGACCGTTCTTCAGGTTTTATTCAAACCAGTGTATCTCTTAAAAGCAAATCAATATTTGGTCGTGATGGTGATAAAAGAATCTTCAATTTTCTAGTTGTCCCTCTTCCAGATCGAAGGTCCAAAATCATTCTCAATATATTTCTATTCGAACGGCTTCAAGCCGGAAGCGGTAATTCCGGAAATTATTACTACGATGACAAAGGCCTTGTCCAGGATGATAAAATCTATCAGCAGATCTGGGATAAAATTTTGCCACAGCTGTAATAAAACATGTATTGCACGCGCCTAGGATAAAAATAGAACTAAAAAACAATAAATTTATATTATTTTGGTGGTGAAATATTTTTGCAATATTGCGCGATATCTAATTGATCAAAGCTAATGCGTGTAACTAAAAAAACCAAACTTTTTTCATTCCTTATTATAGTTATTGTTCTTGGCATTATTGCATTTCCAATTGTCCATATTCTTAGAACAAAATGGGGAGAAACAGACATCCACAGGACACTTCCGCCTCATTATGTGGATGATGCCAGTACCTTAAACCCGACCAAAGTCGACACCATCATTGCCATTCCAAAAGACAGGTCGGCAATCGAAAATCAATTGCGGCAAATTCTGCAGTATGCAAATGCCAAGGGCTTAAAAATCTCTGTCGCAGGGGCGCGTCACAGTATGGGTGGGCATACGATGTATCCCGATGGAATTGTACTCAATATGCTACCATACAACCACATGGAGCTGGATACAGTAAACAATATACTGACAGTCGGTTCGGGAGCACTTTGGTCAGATGCTATTCACTATTTAGATCATTATGGCAAATCAATTGCGGCGATGCAAGCATTTAGTTCTTTTTCTATTGGAGGCTCGCTCAGTGTAAATGGACATGGATGGCAAAAAAATTCGCCACCTTTAGCATCCAGTGTACTTTCCTTTACATTAATGAATGCCAAAGGTCAGGTGCTCCTTTGCAGTAGGAAAGAAAATAGCGAACTTTTTCATCATGTGATTGGTGGATATGGCTTATTTGGTATTATACTCGACGTGAAACTTAAAGTCGTCAATAATCAATCTTTAAAATTTCATTACATCAATTTAGCACCCGAAAATTATACGAAATACTATAAAAAATATATTCTTGACAACCCGAAGGTCGATCTAGTTTTTGGCCGGTTACGAGTATCCGACAAGAATTTTCTAGCGGAGGCTACGCTCAACTATTTTGAGCAGACGGCAGAACAACCGATACAGCTGGCTCAACAGAGCAAGAAAATGGAAGAAACCAAGAGACTGATATTTCGGGGCAGCGTCAATAGCGAATATGGAAAGCGGCTCCGCTGGGACCTTGAGACATCCTCCGCTATTCCGGGAAGGCATCTTACCTTCACCAGAAATGAGATCATGGATAGTCAAGTCTCTTTGATTGAAAATAAAGATACCACATCGACAGATCTGCTCCACGAATATTTTATTCCTGAACGAAATTTCATGAAATTCATTCAGGATATAAAACCTATTTTATTAAAATCAAAGCTAGATCTACTAAATATTACGATCCGTGCGGTCAATCGGGACGATGATGCTTACCTAAACTATGCCCAGGAAGATGTTTTCGGTTTCGTACTGCTGTTTAATCAGAAAAAAACAGCACAGCAAGAAGTCGAGATGCAGACACTCACAGATCTTTTGGTTGATGCAACTATTAAAAATGAAGGAACCTATTATCTTCCTTATCGTTTACACATCACAAAAGACAAAATGAGGAAAGTCTATCCACAAGCAGACAGTTTTTTCAGGACCAAAACAAAATACGACCCGTCGGAACTCTTCAACAACAAATTTTACAGCCACTATAAATAATTGCTGGGTACTGAGCTATATTGATATTGTCAGCAATGGAACATCGAGGCCAGAGGCCATCATCCGTGTTTTGCTGCGGTGTGTCAACGAGCTCCAGAAACCATATTTATAAGGAATCATAACCAATAGGTCCGTATGGCTTTGTTTGACCTCATCACGAATAGCTTTCACCACTTCATTTGAAGTTACATTTTTATAGTAATAGCTGACGATCCCCATCACATCGTTGATGGCTTCGCGGGTTGCATTACCTTTTTCCTCGTTTAGCTGTTCGACGGTTTTACGGATATTGAGCACCTCTAGGACAGCATTAAAGTCAGTTGCAAAATCTTTAACTTTTTCTAGGATCTCTTTTTGGACACCACGAACGATGTCGCAGGCAAAGAGAATATGTTTTAGGCCGGTGAAGTGTGCTCCCAATGGTACAGAGAGAATAGGAATTTTTAGTCTACTGATGGCTGCGGTCGTTGTATTGCCCAACATATCCTGGTCAAACGACCGTTTGGCCATCCCCATGACCAGTAGATCGGCACCGGTTTCCTGAATACATTTTGTAATCTGATCATAGAACAAACCAGTAGCCAGATAAGGGACGGTTGACACACCGTTCTGTAGGGTTATAGCTTGGGCTTTACGTTTCAATATCTCATTTTGGTGTTCAAAAATCTTGAACATGGAATCGGGAGAAAGACGTGCATTCATCGCGTGGATAGAAGGATTCTGGAGTGAAAACAAGACAATCTCATATTCTTTACCAGCAAAAACTTCAAGTATAAATTTTAAGGCATGTTCTGCCTCTGCAGCATAGTCTGTAGCAACAATAATCCGTTTCATATGATCCGATTTAATACGTTTAAATAACCCTCTTTATTACGATCAAGTTAACGAAAAATAATAAATCTATCAACCGGATAATTGTCTCAGCATCGTCAATTTTCTCCCGATTTACGGCTATTTTGAATAGCTGTTTTTTACAAAAGATGCCTTTTTTAAGTAATCAATACTTTGCGCAAGTCCTGTGTAAATATCATTGTGAGTTTCTTCCAGTTCGACGAATAGATAATTAAGGCCTCCTGTTTTGGCATTGTTAAAAATCGCATCAAATCCTACCATTCCACTTTGACCAATTTCACGATGATCTTTGATATGCAATGCTTTAAATCTACCCGCGTATTTGTTGAAGTAATCCACCGGACTTACATCTCCGATTACTGCCCAGTAAACATCCATTTCGAAAAATACATTTTCAGGATCAGTGTGCTCCAACATATAGTCATACATGACCTTATCTTCCACTTTTTTGAATTCGTGCGAGTGGTTGTGGTAACCGTACAATAGCCCCTGTTCACGGCATTTTGCACCTACCGCATCCAAATAGCGGCACTGTATTTCTAGATCTTTGAGCGTCTTAGGTACCTCCATCCAAGGCGTTACAATATATTTCATACCGGCAGCCTTGTGAGTCGCAATACATTCGTCCCACCACTTTAAGGACTCAGAGAAATCTCCTGAGGCGAGTTCTTCAGCGGACAAAGTTTTTGTTGCGTGCGAAGACAATACCTTCATTCCCGCTTTTTCCACTTTCGCTTTAAATTCCTGCGGACTAAGGTTATACAGTTTACCATCTTTATAACCAGCGGCTTCCACTCCAGTATAGCCAAGAGCAGCAATCTTTTGTAAAATTTGATCGAAATTCGGGTTTTTACTGATCTCTTCACGTACAGAGTATAACTGTAGGCCGATTTCTTTTTTTGCGGCTTTTTGCTGTGCAAAAGTCGGATTGATGGCCAATAGCATACAGCCTGCCATGAATGATCCGATAAGTGTTCTTCTTTTCATGTGTTTTATTTATTCGTAGACCTAAACAACACGAAAGCTATTGCAAACATCAGTTTACGGGTTGTTTAGGTTTATCGTGTTAAGTGCAGCTGCAATGTATGCAAATACTCTAAAAAACACAATGCTTTGTACTTTTTATTTATTCACAAGCGAATATTTTAATGCTTGGGGCGGCCTGTTAAAAGACAATAATCGAACATGTAAACGATTTACCTACGAAACTTGTTCTCTTGACAAGGACAATAATTTAAAAGATGGAAAATCAATTCAACACCCCGGAGAATAGCCATGAAAAGCAGGATGGAAAATTACCTGATGTAGCCGTTAAAGAAAGAGACGATGCACCTGCTGGTCGCAATATTAAACGAACGATAATTATCGCCGTTTGTGTGCTGATTGTAATTTATTTGATCTATTATTTTATGAGCGACCATTAAGCACCGAAGTTTAGTTCATGGGCTTGACAAGCATACAGCAAGAATATTTCAGTTTTATCAGGCTAACAGCTGATAAAACTGAAAAATAATTCCACGATAACATGTACGCTCACCAAACTAGCCAATATTAAATCTTTTTGATACAGCTATCGGGTTATCCAACTTACCACAGCTTCGGTTAAGCTTGACGGATTCTCTGAAAACTGAAGCTGGGCAAGGTGGCTTGTTTCTGTTTACATGTTTTTCAATTGCTGTCCAAGAATTTACTACTGGGACAGAGACATAGGGGATTGGTTACTCATCCTACTCATTGGTAAATCATAGGTGTATGTAGCCTTGAAATCCGTCAAAAAAACATCTTCCTATCAGATGGTTTTATAAAACAAATATAAATAAAGCAAATATTTAAACAAAATAATAAACATTATTTTGCACAAATTGTCATTCAATTCGTCATATGACGGATAAGGACAGAGAAAAACTAGAATCCATTGGTCTGCGCTTCCGCGCACGGCGTAATGAACTATACTATTCTTTAAAAGATGTATCTAATTTAACAGGTATTTCTACCGGTACACTTAATGGAATAGAGCGGGGAAAAGATTTAACGCTCACCAATTTTTTGATCCTATGTCGGAGTCTCCAAATCCAACCTAAGACCTTTTTCCAAAGCGATATAGAACTCAGTCCCCCCTATTCACTCCCGCCTGATGTGCAAGAAAGAATTTCAATAAATAAAAAGCTGGACGACCTTGTTTATTATTCCGACTTCTTTAACAGTCCAAAAAGGGTTTCCGATGTATTAAAGGAATTAAACATTGATAAAAGTCAAAGCAACAAATTCTCGGTCTATCTTTCTGCTTATTGTGAAGAAGGCGCGCTTGAATATGAGCAGCAAGGCAACTATAAGGAATATCGGAAGAAAGCGGACGCTACTTCGAAAATTCCCGAAAACGGTTAGCCCTTTTGAATGTGCCCAGATCATTAAATCGAACGCCATACTTTTTCAGGACTTCCTGTGCTTTCTTACGACCAATATGACGTACATAAAAGGTTTCATTGACGACAAAGTGATGAATACTATGTGTCCACCCAAAAAAGAAACAGAATAATTGCATCGGATATGTCCACCAGATATTGAGAACCTGCGTCTGTTCAATCACATTCCCCTCCTCCACATCACCGAAATAATGCATATTGGAAGTGATGAAATGCAAACAAAACTGCCGCAGTAAATTAGGCAACAGGATCGTATAAATGATCACATTTAGACTTATCAACATGTTATCAACATAGTGTGGAAAACTCAAATTCACCACAGAACACCCTTTTAACCAATCCAATAGCGCATCCGCAAAGAAGAAATATAAGACGACATGTGCAAAAATCGTCACAGGAACAATGCTCAAAAACATAATCTGTTTCAATTTTGAAGATGTCTCCACTTTCAGGTTTCCGTTCCTGACTTCGCGATCCATATCACTAAACATACGATGTAAACGTAGCAGTCCACCCAAAACAACATCGGGCGTTGTCAGCAGACGTTTAATTGTCCAACGTTCGCCATTGGTCACACTACGTTCCTCCACATCGTGTAATGTCCCCGAAAATTTATGATGATGGTGGTGTAAGGTACGCCGGATCCAAGGGTTGACTGTCAGCGGACGTAAGATCCAAACGGTGAAAAGCATAAAATGATGCACAGTCTTCTGCTTTTTAAAATAAAGCCAGTGAATAAGATCATGCTCGATTTCATGAAGAACCCCCATAAAAAAAGCGTTCGCAACAATCATCAGCCAGGTAGGAACAAGTGCTTTGTACCAGCATATTGATACAGCAAGGATAGCAATAATAGCAATTAAAAATATAGCCAATCCGATACTATTCTGAAGTTTTAATATAGGATAGGCTCCTTTTAGCTTTTGATAGGAAAGATTTATCTCCCTTCTGATCTGACTCGACTTCTCTTGATGTGTCAATGTAATGTGATTTTAAATACGAAAATACAGTTTTTACCGGACATCACAGCAGCTCCTTCCTTTAGAATGTAGATGACTACAAGATATTTATCACATTTTTAAAAAAACCTGTAACATAGTTCCCGACACGTATACTAATTTGAAAAATAAACATATTAAACTAGACAATTATGGAAAAGAGATCTATTTACAGCTGGAAGAACAATTTATTGGGAAATAAATCAAAGTTATATAACAATGATACCCAGATCGGCTCATTGGAATCCAATGACTGGACGCTAGATGCCAATGTCTCTATTCGTTCAGATCAATATAGTTTTAAAAATAAAGGCCTTTTCAACCCATATACTGAAATACGCAATAAACAGGGTGAACTGATCGGTGACATCGAATACAACAACTGGACAGGGGGAGCAACCATTAGTCTAATTGACAAAAAATATAAGTGGAGTACGCGTAATATGTGGATGTCGGCCTGGAAAATCGAAGACGAACAGGGACAAATTGTTGAAGTAAGTCCTTCGGTTATGGGCAATAGCGGAACAATAGAAAGTATTGGAAACAGTGAACTATTGTTATCAATCAGTCTATACCTCCAAAAAAGAGTCGCGGTGATGTATTCAATGGTTGCACTTATTCCCGTCTTCGCAATACTCTTATTTTAATCAGTCTCAACGATATTCATTACAATTTCATATTATATAAAACAGGCGAAATGCCTGTTTTTTTTTGTACTAATCACAAGCCCCAGCCCTCTCCCATTCAATACTAAAATTTTTTTTCAACTAGGATCCAACTAGGGTTTAACTAGGGATCTAACTTTCATTTAATAGGGACTTCATACGGACTTTATTCGGACTTCATACGAACCTCATTCGGATGAAAGCGTATAATCTCCCTATTATATACCTGTTTTGTATCAGTTAATTTACAATAAGTATACTGCTTGAGGCAAACTTTCCCCCTACTTGTCTGTTAAAAGAATCAAACCACTTATAAATGAATTTATGGCACGAGTAAATAATGGAGCAAACGGCGCTCCATCCGGAAAGGTTGGCGCTGTCGTGTTTTGCAAATGGAAGGATATCACCTATGTACGTTCGCTTCCTAAAGTCAAAAAAAGAAGAAAACTATCTGACAGTGAAAATAAAAACAGAAGTAAATTTGCCTTTACCCAAACTTTTCTGGGTCAATTCACAAAATTTTTCCGTTTAGGTTTTCAGCGATATAGAGAAAATATGACCGCATTTAATGCGGCGATGTCTTATCATCTTGAACATGCAGTCCTCCTGGGTGAACAGGGACCTGCAATCAACTATGAAAAGTTTGCTATTAGCAGAGGACTGGAAGACATTATCATTTCCACATCCACCGAGATCATAAACGGCAAGATCGCGATCAAATGGGAACTCAACATAACGAAAGAATTGCTGCACCATGAGCTAAGTGACTTTAGAAGCATGGTACTCTTATTGCCTGAGGATCCGAAAAACCATGCCACTGGAGTATCATTGGGCAATTCTATCGAATATCGATCCCAATTGATTGATCTACCTAAGGTCAGTGAAAGTTCAATTTTTCACCTCTATCTTGGTTTTGCAGCAACAGATGGCAGCAATCGTAGTATGAACAGCGTTTATCTGGGTATAGTAACAGTAGAGAAAGAATGATGTAACTTTATGCCAAATACCTTACGACGATAAACAGGATTGCTATTCTCGTTTCACAATAAAAGACTCATAGCTTTTCTGTATATAAAGGTACAGATCATATGTATTCCAGGATTGTACCTGCTCAAAAGTTGGTCTATACTCTTCCATAAAAGGCGTAATATCCTCGTCTTTTATGGAGGTACTCATTTTAACAGCATTTCTATTAAAGGCGCTGTCTATTTTGCTTTCCTTAATCGCAAGTTGGATATTCTTCTCCATTGCTCTTGCTCGTTTTCCATTCTTGCTAAAAAGTTCGTAGAAGAAAGTGATCGGTTTCCCACCAAAAGGATTCAGTAGTGCAATAGGTGGTTCATTTCAGTTTATAAAATAGCTTTAACACTATTTAGCTATTTGCTGAATGTATTATCCAAATAGATTAAAGCCGACACGAGGTAATATGTTTACAAAATATTAATTCACAATAAGATAACACAAACCTAACACAAAATCATTCTTGTTGTGTTTAACTTAGTAAGAATGAATGATATGGCTTTCAATCGTCTTATTTCTACTGTCCTTCTTGGTTTCAGTACCCTGTTATGGTCCTGCGGTAATACCGATCATACCATCAAAATGAAAGGTTCGGATACCGAAGTGAATCTTGCTGTTAATCTAGCCGAGGCGTACAATAAGACAGATCCGACATTCAGTATGGCTATCTCCGGTGGCGGTTCGGGACTTGGTATTACTTCCCTATTGAATGGGCAGGCAGATATCGCCAACTCATCGCGTCCTTTGACTGAAGAAGAACAGGCACTCTTCAAAAAGAAGAACATGCTCCTCAAAACCGTTGTCTTTGCCGAAGATGCCACCGCTTTTGTTGTTCATAGCGACAATCCGATCACGGAAATCGATGTGAAAACGCTTTCAAAAATCATGAGCGGTCAGGTAGAAAACTGGAAATCTGTTTCTGGACAGGATGTTCCGATCAATATCTATGGTAGACAGAGCAGTTCGGGAACCTATTCATTTATTCGCAAGAAGCTAAAAATAGCCTATAGCCAAAAGGCCAAAGAAATGACCGGAAATGCACAAATTCTGGAAGCCATCAAAATTGACAAGTCTGGTATCGGTTATGTCGGTGCCGGTTATATTTCCAAAAAGATTCAGGATAACAAAGGTATCAAAGTATTGAAAATCAAAAATGATGCAGATTCCAATGCTATATCACCCTTAGATCCTACAGCAATAAAAAATAGATTATATTTTTTTCAACGTCCCCTCTATCAGTTTATTCCCGAAAAATCATGGGCCAAAGTGCTGTCATTTATCCAATTTGAAACCAAAGGAGAAGGGACCAAGATCATCGAAAACTCAGGTTATTACCTTATTCAATAAAATAACATGCAGTACAAAAAACGAGTCGCCATCGATAAGATCGCCAAAATAATATTCAAGTCCACCGGATATCTGGTGCTTGCACTTTTGGGTGGTATTTTCTTCATGTTGCTTTACAATGCAATTGCCTTCTTTCTGGAAGTTTCGCCATTGGATTTTATCACCGGAAGCCAATGGAATCCCACAGCAGCAGAACCAGCCTACGGTATTCTGCCATTAATCGTAAGTACCTCGATCGTTTCTCTGGGTGCTATGCTGATTGCCATTCCACTGGGAGTGGGTACCGCAGCTTTTATTTCCGAATACGCAAGCCCCAAACTCAAGACGATCTTAAAACCAGCCATTGAGATGCTTGCAGCAATTCCTTCGGTCGTGATTGGCTTTTTGGGAATCGTATTGGTTGGTCCCGGAATAGCAGATTTAAACAACCTCCCCAATGGACTGAATGCATTAAATGGAGCAATCTTACTGGCCATTATGGCCCTCCCAACGATAATCACCATTTCCGAAGATGCCATCCATGCTGTACCGCAAACTTACCGCGAAGCGAGTTATGGTCTCGGTGCATCTCGCTGGCAGACACTGCGCAAGATCACGATCCCAGCAGCAGCACCAGGAATCATTGCCGCCGTGATGCTGGGACTGGGAAGAGCCATCGGCGAAACCATGACTGTATTGATGGCCACGGGGAACGCTGCAATATTTCCTAAAGGGTTTTTTGACTCGGTCAAAACCATTACCGCAACTATTGCGATCGAAATGGGCGAAGTCCCCTATCAGACCACACATTACTATGCTTTGTTTGCCATAGCGATTGTCTTATTCTTTATGACCTTGGTGGCCAATCTGATTGGTGAATATTTTATCAACCGCTTTAGAAAATACCATGCTGCATAAATTTAAAAAACTGGCACCAATCGTCGAATGGGGTACGCTTCTCCTGTCCACAGGACTTGTATGCTTCTTTTTGTGCGTGATCCTATACGATATTTTCACGAAAGGCTCCCATGTACTATCCTGGGATTTTGTATCCAAGCTACCTTCCGATGGTATGACACGAGGAGGTATTCTCACTCCGATTATAGGCACCGTATTTCTGACCCTGATAACGGCATTATTTTCCATTCCCTTTGGGATCTGTTGTGCCATTTACCTCAACGAATACGCAGAGAATACCTGGCTGACCCGCACGATCCGGGCTTCCATCCGTAATTTATCTGGTGTTCCATCGATCATCTATGGCCTGTTTGGTCTGGCACTCTTCGTTCAGGCATTGAATTTCGGTACCTCGATTTTGTCTGCCGGACTGACCTTGGGCCTGCTGTCCCTTCCCTATATCATTACCACAACGGAGGAGGCCCTGCTCCGTATTCCACGAAGCATGCGGGAGGCCGCATTGGCTGTAGGAGCCACCAAATTTGAATCGATCAAAGATGTGGTACTTCCAGCTTCTTTACCGGGGATACTCACAGGTATCGTCCTGACACTTTCCCGCGCGGCCGGTGAAACAGCACCCATATTATTTACAGGAGCCGCATTCTATATCACCAATTCCTTTGGCAACCTTAATCAGGAGTTTATGGCACTGCCCTATCACCTGTATATGTTGTCCACGCAGCATCAGTCGATTGAGGAGGTCAGACCTATTGCATACGGAACAGCATTGGTGCTTATCATTGTGGTCTTCCTCATGAATTTAACAGCTTTCTATATTCGATATAAGTTTAGAAATAATGAAAAGTAAATTGGTCACTGAAAATCTCAACCTATGGTTTGGGAGCAAACAGGTGTTGAAAAATATCAATATCGAATTTGAGGAAAATAAAGTTACGGCGCTAATTGGACCATCAGGATGTGGCAAGAGTACCCTTTTGCGGAGTTTTAACCGTATGCATGACCTTTATCCGGAAGCCAAAATCGAGGGCCATATCAAATTGGATGGTCGCGAGATCTATCAAAAGGATATAGAGGTTACGGATCTACGCAAGCGTGTGGGTATGGTATTCCAAAAAGCCAATCCCTTTCCCAAAAGCATATACGAAAACATCACCTATGGTCTCAAGATCAACAATCTGATTGCTGATAAGACAACCGTACAAAAGGCATTGGAAGAAGCGTATATCTGGGAGGAGGTAAAAGATGATCTGAAAAAACCAGCTACTCGGCTTTCCGGAGGGCAACAACAAAGACTCTGTATCGCCCGTGCGGTAGCCCTACGTCCCGAAATTATTTTGATGGATGAACCTTGCTCGGCATTAGACCCGGTGAGTACCCTAAAGATCGAGGAACTTATTCACCATTTGAAAAAAAAATATACCATTGTCATCGTCACGCACAATATGCAGCAAGCGCAACGTGTCGCCGACAAAACAGTCTTTATGTATCTCGGGGAGATTATCGAGCAAGGGGATACGCATCAGATTTTTAACAATCCACAACACGAAACCACTCGTAATTATATCAGCGGGCATTTTGGTTAACCCCTTCAGCAATCCGAAACACACCTTCTGTGTGCATGCCCCAGACTTTCTCTTATGTTCGGCGAGTTCGTGTCTTGCCGAACATGCTAGAAAAAAAGTTTAGCTACTGTACGACAAAGCGATGTTAGCTTCCAAAAGGATCAGTCTTCTTTTCTGTCTTTAGTATCCCGATCAAATGCTGTACAGCTTTCTGCAAACGTTTGGCATCATCTTCGGTTTGAATGGCCCACAAGATCTCTTCGGTATTTGAAGCGGATTTATAACGGATTTGATAACCTGATTTTACACGTGCAATGACAAGCGGTTCGGATTTTGACAGATCACTTCGATAGTGCTGACCAGTGGACAGAAAAACGGTCAGGACTTTTCCGTCCACCGTAACCGTGTCAATTTTGGTTTCTTTATAGCGATAGGCAATCTTGTACAGCTTATTGATGTAAGCTATGGTCTGCTGTTTGTTGAGCGCTGTATTTTGACCTTGTGATTGTATCCCCATCCATATTAAGAGAAAACAACATAAAAGGAAATTTTTCATTCAAAATTGTGTTATTTGTCTATTCTTTATTAGCCTGCACCAGCATCAATTCCGGCACACAGCGAAATAAGCAATTATTTGTCCCTAAAAATATCTATTTATTTACGATTTTCAGTTGTCTATTTTCCAAAATCTATTTATTCAAATTTAATACCAACCAAACGACAGGTGTTATTTCGAAATAAGCCATAAAAATAAAACAACCTGGAACAGCGATTTTGTTTATCAACTGCCCCAAGCTGTTTCTCCACCTTTCCCCAACACTTAATTGTTAATACACTAACTCTGTACCCCCCTACATTTTCGTTTTCGATAAGTCCCGTGCATTTTCTGCCATTCGGATAAATTCGGCACGATAACCCTCATCATCTGCTCCCTTTGCGGTCTTCGCACGTGCGATCAAACTATCAAAATTAGCCTGTTGTTTAAAGTCCGAATCACGAAGTAACATCCCCAGTTCGGCCACAGCAGTTGCAAAACGTAAATCTTCGCTGACCTTATTCAAATCGGTCACCTTAGCCTGTACCACCTGTTGTTGCAATTTGCTTTTATCACCATCAGGTTCTTTGTAACGGAATTTGACAGTTGCCAATTCCCCGTTTCCTTTAATATCGATATTTTTGGTTGAGTTCTGCTGGTATTTCAACGGATCAACTGTCCCGACCATTGTCGAGTTGACACCGACTGGAACGATCTCATACAAGGCGGTAACCACATGACCTACACCCATATCACCCCCCATCTTTTGGTCGTTGTTGAAATCTTCCGCTTCAAGCAAACGATTTTCGTAGCCGACCAGTCGATAAGCCTGTACATAATTCGGATTGAACTCTACCTGAATCTTCACATCTTTAGCTACTGTAAATAATGTTCCTCCAAATTCGGTGACCATGGCTTTCCGAGCTTCGGAAATATTGTCGATATAAGCGTAATTACCATGCCCTTTATCTGCTAAGATCTCCATCTTACTATCTTTCAAATTTCCCATACCATAGCCAAGCACGGTCAGAAAAACACCAGATTTACTCTCTTTACCAATCAGTTCCTCCATAGACTCATCACTACTCTCGCCCACATTGAAATCACCATCGGAAGCCAAGATAATTCGATTGTTTCCACCCTTGACCAAATTTTGGCGGGCAATCTCATAGGCTTTTTTGATCCCTGCAGCGCCGGCCGTACTTCCTCCGGCCTCCAGTTCATCTATGGCCGTTTTGATTTTCATTTTCTGACTTCCACTTGTACTCTCTAATTTCACTCCGGCCGAACCTGCATAGGTTACAATAGCGACACGGTCGATGTCACGCAACTGATCCACCAACATTTTCAGGGAAGATTTCACCAAAGGTAATCGTCCAGGCCCCATCATCGATCCTGAGACATCGATCAAAAAAACCAAGTTAGAGGCTTTGAGTTTGTCCGTCGGGATATCTTTGGCTTTTAACGTCACCCGCATCAATTGATGGGCATCGTTCCACGGTGCCTTGGTCAATTCTGTTAAGATATTCACCGGTTCGCCATTCTTTGGTCCTGCTACCTGATACTGAAAATAATTGATCATCTCCTCAACACGTACAGCATCCTTATCGGGTAAACTGCCCGCATTGATAAACCGCCGGACATTACTGTATGAAGCAGCATCCACATCTGCAGCAAATGTTGACAACGGTTCCTTCATTGGATTGATAAACTTGTTTTCCTTGATTTTTTGATACGATTCCTGATTTTGGTCTGGCATATAAGGCATGTTCCTTATGTTTACATTCGCAACCTGTCCAGACAATGCTGCGACGATCTGCGCAGAACCGACCACACTTTGTTTAGCTTTCGGAGTATAACCCATAACGACAACTTCATCCAGTGTATGCGTATCTTTTACCATGGCGATATCGACTTTACCCTTTCTTTTTACCTCGACACGCTGTGTAATATAGCCGAGGTAACTGAATTCCAAAGTCGTTCTACCGGTAGTGACCTTAATCTGATAATTTCCATCACGGTCAGTGGATTTGCGTTCGTTGGTCTGTACATTTGTTACCACCACACCGCTTAACGCTAATTTGCTCGTTGCATCCGTCACCTTCCCTTTCACTTCGTATTGTTGGCCGGCATATCCACCAATGGATAGCAGCATGCTCATTAAAAAAAGTATCGTTCTCATATCGTTCAATTTTTTGTCAAGGGATGCAGCAAATATTAAATTTCCATAAACCAGAAAAAAAAAATATTTTTAGCAAATAAAATGTTCGCATTCAAGTCGTCAAAAAAGGATTCAACGCAAGACCAGGAGCTCTTGCAACAATACCAGGAGGCATCTGATCTCAAGGTATTGGGCAACCTTTATCAGCGACATACCGAAATGGTTTATTATGTCTGCCTACGGTATCTTCAAGATCCAGAATTGAGTAAAGATGCCGTGATGAATATTTTTGAAGAGCTCATCTACAAAGTTAATAAGCAAGAAATCAAAGACTTTCCGAGATGGCTCTATGTATTGAGTAAAAACCATTGCCTGATGTATTTAAGGTCGAAAAAGAACAAATCACAAATTTCTTTGGATGAATTTGTGAAATATCCCGAAGATCTGCATCAGTATGAACAACAGGATGAAAAAGAGGAACAATTGACTGCAATGGAAGGCTGTCTGGAAAAACTACCGGACAAACAGCAGCAGTCCGTCAGACTCTTTTTTCTGGAGGAAAAATGTTACAAAGAGATCAGCGACTCGACAGGATATAGCTTAAATGAAGTTAAAAGTTACATCCAAAATGGGAAGCGGAATTTAAAAAATTGCATGGAGGCTTGGAATGAGCGACAGTAATTATGACATAACGTACTTAAAGAAATACGTCAATGGCCAACTTTCTACCAAAGAGATGTACGCCATTGAACGTGAGGCCCAACGTGATCCCATGTTGGCGGATATTCTTATGGGTATAGAAATGGATCAAAACAATACTGTTCCTTCCGAACTCAGCGCGCGTATTGCGCAACGCATTGAGCATAAAAAAGAAACTAAAATAAAAGTCTTCTACTGGAAGAGACTGGCCATTGCGGCTACTGTAGTCGCGGTTTTAAGTGTAGGGATTCTCTATTTCCAGCAACAGAAAAGCCCTTCTGAGACAAAGCGTACAGCAGATGTCGCTGTGCCGGCTGATGCACTCTCGTCAAAATCGATTCCTCAGAATGACACAGCGGCCTCATCTACCATTGAACCCAGTATAAAAGAGCAGGACAGTCCTCGTTTGGCGGACAACAGGAAGTCTTCCGATCTAGGTCAATATAAACAGGAGGAAACGGTTTCAGCACATCAGGAACCACTGGTACGCATAACTCCGGTTGAAAAAATGAATAGTGGCATCCACAGGGACCGAACCATGGCTGACTCAAAAATGTTAGACAGTGTGGAGGTATTTGGTTATACTCCTCAAGCGAAAAAGAGTATCACCGGCAGTTCAGTTATGATCCGAGGCCAACAGGTCAATCAAAGCAATGCGCTCGCTGGCAGGATAGCTGGTGTCAATGTGACCCCACAGACCTTTGGTAGTCCTTTACAGGTCACTGTACGTGACAAAGAAACTGGCTTACCGATATCAGGTGTTACTATCATGCAGCCCAATAGCAAACTGGCTACAAATACAGATGCTCAGGGCAAGGCCACCATTCAACCGAGCACAGTGGACTCCCTAGTCGATATCATGGCTGTAGGTTATAACACGGTTGCATTAAATATGCGCCGCAACAAAAACCTGAATATAAAATTGCAGCCTTCAAGTGCGACACTTGACGAGGTAGTGGTTACAACCATGTCCTCCCGCAAAACAAAAAGTGCAGAACCCGTTTGGGGATGGAAGTCATTTAATAATTACGTTAAAAAGAAAACAGCTAACAGTCGATACGAAGGTACCGTGCGCTTGAATTTCTATATCGATAAAGATGGTTTCCCGTCCAATATCAATATCTTACAAAGTGCCAATGATTATCTGGACAACAAAGCCAAGGAGATTTTACTTTCCGGACCAAAATGGAAGGGTGAGGACAACCGATATGTAACGCTGACCTTTGATTTCACGTATTAAAACCCATCAAAAAAGGACTTTAACTCGCTAAAAAAAACACTCTTTTTGAGGTCATGGTCTCGAAACACACTGTTAGGTTCCACGCTCCGATCAGCCTGAAGCCATTCAGCAAATATGTGAGAAATTAAAGCTTGTTGAACAATCCACGTAAAGGTTATTCAACAACAACTTAAACGGAAAATTTTACCTTATAAAATTTAATATTATTTCATACATTAGCACTATAATTCTTAACCATATAGTGACTTTTTATGAAAGGTTTTTTCACCAGCCTGCTTATTCTCGGCAGTTTTTGGGCTCATGCCCAAGATTTTTCATTCGGTAAGGTAAAAAAAGAAGATTTCGCCATTGATATCAGTAAGTTGGATACTGCCGCCAATGCATTTGTCATTCGCGAATATGGCTCCGCACAAGTCAATTACACTTCGCATACCGGTCTCATTGTCGAGTTTGTCAAGCACGTCCGGATTAAAATATTGAACAAGGAAGGCTACAACTATGCAAATTTTACAATTCCACTTTACAAAAGCGGAAATGATCGTGAAGTTGTCACCGATATCAAAGCTGCTTCTTACCACCTACAGGGAGACAAAGTGATCGAAACCGAAATGACAAAAGCAAATGTCTTTAACGAAAATTCTTCGGAAAACATCTCCTTGACTAAGGCTGCGATCCCACAGGTGCAGGAAGGAACAATTATTGAATACCGCTATAAAACAGAATCTCCCTTTATTTTCAACCTCAACTCCTGGGAATTTCAGGAGGAACTTCCCAAAATCTATAGTGAATATGTCACACGTATCCCAGAAATCTGTCATTATAAAACCAATTTAAAAGGCGGTATCCCGATCAAGGACCGCAAAACTGAAAATTATAACACCGGGCTACAAAGCGAAGTCGGCGAAATTCTGGGCGACAAAACGACCTATACCATGGAGAATATTCCCGCCTTCCACAGCGAAGACTATATGACTTCTTCCAAAAATTTTCGGTCAATTCTATTTTTTGAGCTTGGACGGTATAGTATACCCATGGGCCCTACAAAAGACTTTTCCCTAACTTGGGAAAATGTGCGCGAAAAATTGATCGCCGATGAAAGTTTTGGCGGTCAGGTAAAAAGGAAAGGAGCCCTGAAGGAATTTATCGAGCCCGTATTGCAAGGAGCAAATAACGACATAACAAAAGCTTCCCGTCTTTACGCTTATTTCCAAAAACGGATCAAATGGAACAATAAACACTCCATCTATGCAAAAAACATCAAGGATGCCCTTGAAAAACGAACTGGCAACAGTGCCGACATCAATCTCGGATTGGTCAATGCGCTACGTTATGCGCAATTAGAGGCTATCCCAGTGATCTTGTCAACGCGTGACAATGGTTACGCCGGATTGTATGCCCCAGCATTATCAGAATTCAACCACGTTGTCGCCCAGGTAAAACTCGGGGAGGAATACTATCTATTGGACGCCACTTCACCCTATGAACCCTTTGGCAACATCCCCCTAAAATGCGTCAACTATCAAGGCCGTTCTATTCCCTTGACTGGTGAGTCTGATTGGGTGAAGTTGGAATCAAAACTTCCATCTTCCCAAAGTAATTTCTTCTTTGGTGAACTCATGGAGAACGGTACCTTAAAAGGAAAATGGGTTACCTCTAGGAATGGCTATCTGGCCTCGAGAATGCGTGAACGTCTACAAGGTAGCAATTCAGAAGAGGAATTTTACGAAAAATGGGATGAGGAAAATAGTCGTCTCAAAATCAACAGCTTTAAGATATCCAATCGGGATTCATTAGACAAACCCCTAGCCGAAGAATTTGAAATCGAAATTGAAAATTTTGCTAGCTTACAAAATGACCAACTCGCGTTTAACCCTTACATTGATAGCAAAACAACCAAAAATCCTTTTAATTTGACCGAACGGAATTACCCGATTGATTTTGGTTCCTTGATTCAAGAGGAAAGCTATATGGAAATCAAACTACCAAAAGGATATACATACGCCCCAGAGACAAAATTAAAAAATGTCAGTATGGCTTTACCTGAACGTGCAGCCCGCTATATTTTTAAGGTCAGTAACTTAGATCCAAATGTCTTGCTTATTGAGTCCGCAACACAATTTAACAAACCGTTGTTCCTACCCGAAGAATATTTTGATCTAAAAGAGTTTTTTAGCCGGATCATCCAAGCCCAGAAACTAGATATTGCACTAAAGAAAATCTAATCGACAGCTTAACAAAAACTTCATGTTATATTGACGATAAGCTTAAATAAAGATGATAAATTTGAATATCAAAAAAGTAGAAATAAAATGATTAAAGATTCAGAATTGTTCGAACTAGAGTATACCTTTCTTGGCGAAGGTTTCGAGTTAGATGGTGATGACATTATCACCGATGAAGACTAGGTCTTCACTTTTTTACGCAAGTATTATTCCCCTTATATAATCTCTAAGCCCGGTTGATTCCTCTCCGGGCTTTTTCTTTTTCTTAATTCTGAGCTTGGTCTAACACAATAAAAGTTTGCCTACTTTTTATAAATTAGCTATATTTAACTCATTCCTATTAACACATAAGCAACCATAATTCGACAAGCTGCCCCAGATCCGAAGCACAGGATATGATAGGTTATAGCTAAAAACACATGTTCAAACTGTAGCGATATGAGAAAAATTATACTAGATCTAGCCATGACGCTAGATGGATTTATTGAAGGCCAAAATGGCGAAATCGATTGGTGTATCATGGATGATGATATGGACTTTGACGGTTTTCTATCGGGTATCGACAGCATATTTTATGGACGGGTAAGTTATGATACCTGGGGGCATTTCCAGCCAGACAGTGAGGCTGGAAATGCCGAAGCAAATCTTTGGAAAAATGTGCACAGCAAGAAAAAATATGTTTTTTCCCATCAGCTTAGACAGGATTCGCAGGCCATCTTTATCAGCGACGACATCCAGAAACGAGTTTCAGCGATAAAGCAACAGGATGGAAAAGACATCTGGCTTTATGGAGGCGCAAGCCTCATCAAAACATTTATAAAGGCAAATCTTGTTGATATTTATCGGATCTCTGTCCATCCGATTGTTTTAGGTAGCGGAAAACCGCTTTTCGAAAACCTCTCCGAACGGCTGAATTTAAAACTCACCGAAAGCAGAACGTTCAAATCAGGTGTTGTGCAGTTAATTTATAGCTCCAGGATTGAGTGAAAAACAGTTCTCTGCAGTCGTACAGTAGGTATACCTCCATATTTTGCCACTACCTCCTGAATTCGAACAAAAGAAATACAACAGCCCCCTTCCTAAATGATGAAAGAACTAAAACAACTCGAAGAAATTCTATCTATAAGCGTAACAAACTTAACCAAAGATCAAGAATGTGCAAGTTATTTCGGGTTTACCTTTCAACTTGGCGACCGGAATATCAAGTTTAGAAAGACTAAAGTCACACCTAAAAAGACAGGACAATTCGTTACCTTCTGGAAACGCAACAGTCAAGGCCAAACAATCCCTTTTTCAATTGATGACAAGGTGTATTATTACCTTATTGCTGCAGAAGACGAACGACATCTCAGTTTCTTTATCTTCCCAAAACAGACCTTAATCGATAGACAAATCTTAACCACAGCCCATAAGGAAGGTAAACGTGGAATTCGCGTTTATCCAAGCTGGAGTATAACAGTAGACAAGCAGGCAAAGCAAAAACTGGCAGACACAATATTTTATTGATTGCACAGTTCCCTATCCGGGAGTAAAAGAAAAATTGACAAGTATTCTACAGCTCTGAAGGTAATTTCCGGTTACATCTTCACAAGGTTCACGCAACTGGTAAATTAAATCTAACATTCTTTCATCGTCCTCCACAGCCCAGGGATACGTACTACATCGTTCCTAACAGTTCCTGATAGGCGTTATGTAGGAGATGTATTGCGTCGCTCATATCTTTCTCATCGAGATGGGCAAAACCCAAACGTAAGGCAGTAACCGCTCGGTTCTGGTATAAGCAATTACTTGGCAACAACACCCCCTTTTCCCTTGCTTTTTCTTGCAAAGCAGTCAGTGAAAAACTGGAATTAAATTGAATCCAAAAGGCCAATCCCGAAACGGGAACCGTAAGAGCGACCTTATCTCCAAAATGGCTATCCAGCAATTGTGCAAATAAGTCCTTTCGTTCGGTAACTATTTTTTGAAACTTCCGTTGATAACGAAAGATATCACCCTGATGGATAATTTCCCCCAAAGTTTTTTCAATCATAAAATTAGGTTTACCAAAAAGATTCAGGTATTTTTTCCCTTCTTCCAAGAGATCCTGTGGGGCAATCAAAAAATTCATCTGAAAACCGGGATCCAAAAAACGACCAAAAGTACCTATGTAAATAACGTGCTGACCGGAATTTTTTCGAAAAAGGGATTCACTTTTATCCTTGACCAATGAACACTCAAAATCGACATCATCTTCGATCACAATAAAATTATACTGCTCAGCGAGTTGTAACAGCCGTAATTTTCTCTCTTCGGAAAGACTTACAGTGGTTGGATATTGGCATTTCGTATTGATATACAAACATCTGATCTCACCAGGTTTAAATTGATCTGCAATATAATCAATATTCATACCCATAGCATCGACTGGCACTGTTTTCAGTTTGGCTCCGGCTTGGCTAAAGATCATATTCGGCAAAAAATAACTTAGATTTTCCACCAGCACTACGTCCCCTCTTTGAATCAATAAGCGCGATAAAATAGAAAATATCTGCTCCCGACTAGCAATGGGTAGCAAAAAGTTTCGAGAGATGTGAAACCCACGTGTCAGGTTGAGGTAGTAGCTCAATTGATCCCTAAAAAAAAGATTTCCATCGGCGTTAGCCGGAAATTCATCGCTCTTCTTTTTCCGCTTCACCATGGCGGCATAAAAACGGACCAGCTCTTCGGTCTCAATGATACGGTAATCTGGAGTGCCATCCGTAAAATAATATTTTTCCGGAATCTCAAACACGGGCGTGTCTAGGATCAATTCCCTTCTAAAATGGTATGGGGCCCTATCCGGCGGTTGTCGAAAAGCTGCGATTGCTGAAGCTGCGTTGGCAACACGATCGGGGTTCTTGACAAAAGTCCCCCTATTTGGCCGGATCTCCACCCAGCCTTGTTCCTGTAGCTCGGATAAGGCCGCGACGACCGTTTTTCGGTGCACCATCAATTCCGTCGCGATCTTTCGGCTTCCCGGAAGAAGATCACCATCCTCCAGCAAATTCCGTTTGACAGCATTGATAAATTGATACACGATCTGTATATAAACCGCATCTTCCTTGCGGCGATCGATTTTAATAATCGAATAAAAATTTATACTAGCCGGACTACTCATTATGTTTATTTCGGACTACCAAAATTAAGATTTAAACTTTAATCTTTGCAATTCATCTGGAAAAATACATATACAGAAATTCAAAATTCAGACAAAAACAGCACTACAAACAACTGATTTACAGATGACAAAAACATAAAACATGAACACAAAAAAGAAATGGACACAAGCGGAAGTTGTTGCTTTATATAACAAACCGATTATGGAGTTACTGTATGAAGCAGCGACAATTCACCGAAGCTACCACGATCCCAATAAAGTACAGGTGTCCACCTTGATTTCCATTAAAACAGGCGGATGCCCCGAAGATTGTGCTTATTGCCCACAGGCAGCACGTTACCACACTAACGTCAAGGCGGAGCGACTGATGAGCGTGGAACAGGTCAAAAACCGAGCCTTGGCTGCCAAAGCCAATGGCAGTTCGCGGATATGTATGGGTGCCGCATGGCGAAATGTCAAAGATGGCCCTGAGTTTGAACAAGTACTGGACATGGTCCGCACCTTGAACAGGCTTGATATGGAGGTGTGCTGCACCTTGGGTATGTTGACCGAAAATCAAGCACAACGTCTATCGGAGGCAGGACTCTATGCCTATAACCACAACCTGGACTCTTCTGCTGACTATTATGAAGAAATCATCTCCACCAGAAGCTATAATGACCGTTTGCAAACCATCGAAAATGTACGCAAGACCAACATTACGGTATGCAGTGGCGGCATTATTGGCATGGGCGAAAGCATAGCCAACCGTGCAGATATGCTGATTACACTTGCCTCGCTTGTTCCCCAACCGGAATCAGTACCGATTAATGCGCTCGTCCCGGTAACGGGCACTCCTATGGAAGCAATGGAAAAGATATCCATCTGGGAAATGGTACGAATGGTTGCTACCGCACGCGTTTTATTACCGCAGACTCAGGTTCGCCTCTCTGCAGGTCGTAGCAATATGAGCCGCGAGGGACAGGCGCTATGTTTTTTTGCAGGTGCCAATTCTATTTTTGCGGGCGACAAGTTACTCACAACGCCCAATCCGGATGTAAACGAGGATATGGATATGTTCAAAATACTTGGGCTGATACCCCAACAACCCTTTGAAAAGAAAAGTCAACCCCACACGATCCCAACAGATGTAACCCAATATCATGCACTGGGTGAGCGACCACAGTGGTCACGCCCCGACCACAGGATTGAACGCAACCTAGCCAAACAACAGGAGAAGTAAAGCACATACAAAAAATCAGTTTTTATAATCAAAAATGCTAGCATGACACAACAGCACGCTACGGACGAATTCGACAGAAACCATTTATGGCATCCTTATACCAATATCACGGATCCACTGCCTGCCTACAAGGTTCGCCGGGCCGAAGGCTGCATGATCGAGCTGGAAAATGGACAGCAGCTTATCGATGGTATGTCGTCCTGGTGGTGTACCATCCATGGTTATAACCACCCTGTGTTAAATGCTGCGGTAACTGAGCAGATCAGCAGCATGTCGCATGTAATGTTTGGCGGATTGACACACGAACCGGCAATTGCCCTGGGTAAAATACTCATTGACATCACACCACCGTCGCTCAACAAAATATTTTATACCGATTCCGGTTCCGTTGCGGTAGAAGCGGCACTCAAGATGGCCGTACAGTACTGGGCGGCACAAAACAGGATCAATAAAACCAACTTTGTTACCATTCGCTCAGGCTATCATGGTGATACCTGGAATGCGATGTCTGTATGTGATCCGATAACAGGAATGCATCGCATTTTTGGCAACACCTTGCCGTTACGTTACTTTGTTGAGGCACCCCAGATTGGATTCGATGAAACATGGGACGAAAACGACATTGCGCCACTGGCACAACTGATCAGTACCCATGAGGATGAACTCGCAGGTCTGATCCTCGAGCCCATTGTTCAGGGTGCCGGTGGCATGCGCTTTTATCATCCCGAATACCTACGCCGGGCAGCTCAACTTTGTAAGGAAAATAACATCCTGCTGCTTGTTGATGAAATTGCAACGGGATTCGGTCGCACTGGTAAGCTATTTGCCTGCGAACATGCAGCTGTGGAACCGGATATCCTCTGCATCGGAAAGGCATTGACAGGTGGATACATGACTTTATCGGCCGTCATTACCAGCACGGCCATAGCAGAAACGATTTCCAATGGTAGCCCCGGAACATTTATGCACGGCCCTACTTTTATGGCAAATCCCCTAGCCTGTGCCGTTGCCCTTGCGTCGATCAAATTATTATTGTCTACAGACTGGAAAACAAAGATTAAATCCATCGAAGGGCAGTTGACACGATCGCTTATACCTGCAAAACACTTTCCACAGGTAGAAAATGTCCGGGTTCTGGGTGCCATTGCTGTCATTGAAATGAAGAAAGCTGTAGCTATGGCCAACATACAACAACGATTTATTGAAGAAGGTGTCTGGGTAAGGCCTTTTGGTAAGCTAGTCTATATCATGCCCCCCTTTATTATCAGCACCGAAGAGCTAAACAGATTAACACAGGCTTTGCTCCGGGTCGTCAAAGAAATCAAATAATGGAAAACAATCTCCTGCATACCATTTCAAATGAGCTTCTAGAACTCGAAAAACAAGGAAATAGCCGGGCGCTCCACCTAATTACACAACAGGGAAACATGATACAACAAGAAGAGAAAAGCGGCTATAACTTCTCCTCAAACGATTACCTTGGTCTAGCTAGGAATACTGCATTACATGAAGAATTCCTACGTTCGATGAGCAGAGACAATGCAATTTTCAGTGCTTCATCTTCACGCTTGCTCACAGGAAATCATGTACTGTACGCACAGCTAGAGGCACTGCTTAGCCATATGTTTGGCACCGAAAGCGCACTGGTTTTTAACAGCGGTTACCACATGAATATGGGAATACTTCCTGCGATTAGTAATGTGCGCACCCTAATTTTGGCCGACAAATGGGTCCATGCCAGCCTCATTGATGGCATCCGGCTTTCGGCGGCTCAGCATTTTCGGTATCGTCATGGCGATTATGCACATCTTGAAGAATTATTAGCGAAGTATGCTTCCCGCTTTGAACGCATCATTATCGTCACCGAAAGCATTTTCAGCATGGATGGCGACTGCACAGACCTCAGGTACCTAATTCGCCTCAAATATCACTATCGCAATATTCTCCTGTATGTGGATGAGGCTCATGCCATAGGGGTGCGCGGCATAAAAGGGCTTGGTTGCGCCGAAGAACAAGGATGCAAAGCTGAAATTGATTTCCTGACCGGGACCTTTGGAAAGGCGCTGGCTTCCATGGGCGGTTATCTGGTCTGCAGCCAGCCTATTCGGGATTACCTGATCAATAAAATGCGAACCTTACTGTTTACAACAGCTCTCCCGCCAATCAACCTGATGTGGAGTTTATTTATTCTGGAACGCTTGGATGGTTTCGCGGATCAACGTCAGCAATTACACAAAAATAGCACCTTACTCAAAAAACAGATCGTTGCAAAAGGCTATGACTGTCGTTCGGAGAGTCATATTCTGCCCCTTATTATCGGTGATAGCAAGGCAGCGGTATTGAAAGCTGAAGAATTGCAGCGGAACGGATTTTATGTGCTCCCTGTCCGTCCACCTACCGTACCAGAAGGAACCGCGAGAATACGCATCTCATTAACGGCTAATATAACAACATCACTCATCCATCAACTTGCAGCACACTTATGAAACTCGAAAAAATTATGCCTGTGCCCCATGTCGCGCACCTCAGCAATTCGCTGCTGAATCATTCTGTAACATCCAACAAAAAGCTTATTTTATTTTTCGCGGGCTGGGGAATGGATCAACAGCCTTTCCTAACATATGCCCAATCCGACTGGGACCTCATCGTTGCCTATGAATACTATTCCTTGGCAATAGACGAAAGCCTGCTCAAGGGCTATGACGAAATTCGGGTTTTTGCATGGTCTTTCGGAGTGTGGGCCGCCTCCCAAGTATTACCAGGGCTGCAGAGCAAAAGTTATCCGCTTCGTACTTGCACCGCTATCAATGGTACCCCATTTCCAATTAACGACGAGAAGGGCATTCCAACCCAATTATTCAGAGGAACCCTAGACAGGTTGAGCGAGGAAACTCTTTATAAATTCCGGCTAAGGATGTGTGGTTCAAGCGAACTATTGCAATGTTTTCTTGCCAACGTACCCAAACGGAATATCGAAAGTCTTCGAAAGGAGCTGTTCGCAATTGAAAAACAGGTAACTGAAAGTTCCGTTACTGCGCTGCAATGGGATCATGCCTACATCGGAAGGCAGGACCGAATCTTCATTCCAGAAAATCAACGTCGTGCATGGGGACATACACCTCACACGTTTTTCGATGCAGGCCATTATGCTGAAAAATTATTTAAAGCACTCTTGCAGGAGATTTAAAATAAGCATAGCTATGGACAAACAACGGATCATATCGCGCTTTTCCAAAGCCGCATCGAGCTATCAGTCGGCAGCTATTGTGCAACGTCAAGTTGCCGAAAAAATGATTATCCTGCTGCAAGGAGCGATCCCTATACGAGCAGAAAAGGTTTTGGAAATAGGTTGTGGAACGGGACTTCTCTCCCGCTTATTGCTTCAGCGTCTCTTACCAAAACAGCTATTCCTCAATGACATCAGCCTAGAAATGATAACCGAAGTGATGGCTATGGATAGGTCGCAGCATCGTTCGGTCCAATGCAGCTTTATCTGTGGCGACGCCGAAACCTACCCCCTACCCGAACAATTGGATCTTATTACGTCCTGCTCCACCATCCAATGGTTTGAAAATCCCGCTGCTTTCTTTGCGCGCTGCCATACTTTGCTCCATGCAGATGGTATCCTGGCATTTAGCACCTTTGGTGAAGAAAATATGTGTGAAATTAGCACTACGGCCCAAGTGGGATTAACCTACAGTTCGAAATCAAGCCTTGTTGCAGCGCTGTTGGCATTGGACTATGAAATTCTTTTCGCAGCGGAAGAGTTGATAAGACTATACTTTGACACTCCATTACAGGTACTCAGGCATCTGAAACAAACTGGAGTAACAGGTATAAAAAGCCAAAGCTGGACAAAAGGTAAACTTCAGGCCTATTGTACTGTATATACAGCGCGCTATGCTGTGGGAACGCAGGTATCACTCACTTATCATCCTGTCTATATCATCGCGAAGAAAAGAAGGATCACAAAACAAAAAATAATTTGAACATTCACTCCATCATTCCATACGAAGTAAAACGATGCTAGAGCAAAGCCTAAATACAGAAGTCTGTACACGAACAACCTGAAGGTCAGCGGGTCTGTGCTACAGCTTCGTAAATTAAGGCTGTACAATTAATCAGGTAAGCAACAAATACATAAAGAAATGAAAAACAATATTTATTTTGTCTCTGGCATAGATACAGGGATTGGGAAAAGTTACGCAACCGGACTTATCGCAAGGCAATGGAATGCCACTGGTCTACGCACAATAACGCAAAAATTGATACAAACTGGAAATACAGCTGTCTCAGAAGATATTATCCTGCATCGCCAACTTATGGGTATCACCTTTACTGAAGAAGACAAACGGAAAATGACTATGCCCGAAATTTTCAGCTACCCTGCTTCCCCCCATCTAGCAGCACGTATAGACAACCGTGACATCGATTTTGAGAAAATCAGACAAGCAACAATCCAGTTGAGCCAACTGTATGATGTGGTATTGATCGAAGGTGCCGGAGGTTTAATGGTACCGCTCACTGAAGATTACTTACTCATAGATTACATTCAGGAAATGGGTTATCCCCTACTTTTTGTTACGTCTGGAAAATTGGGCAGCATCAATCACACGCTTTTAAGCTTAGAAGCCATCGCTAAACGCAGAATTCATCTCCATACGCTGATTTACAACACATTCCCCTTAGGAGCAGACAATATCATCAATACAGATACACAACGGTATCTGCGTAATTATATCCAAACGCAGTTTCTAGAAACCAAATTTATCACCCTATAAATGTATGAATACATTACCTCAGATTGAGCCATGCAATGCTATTTCAGGTTGTAAATACGCAAATTGAGACAATCCTGCCCGCTATGACTTATACAATACGGGAACATCTATAAAACTTTCCAAAGTCCAGCAAATAATCCTTTAGCAAAGTCAGGCTTGCTTGCTTGCTTGCTTGCTTGTCAATTTACGCCAACAAGGGATCAGTTGTGGTTTCCACGCCAGTCTCTAATCGTCCGGCAAGCTGTAATCCAAAACTTGAATTGCCCAATTCCCGAATTACCAGATCATACCAATTTCCCTGCGCAGCAACGTCTAAAATCAAAACGATTTCTTCTCCGGCTTTGATTTCTCTTGTCGTTTTATAATCCTGATAATTCAAGCTTTTGACCTCCACCTGAACAGCTTTTGTATCAAGATTTTTCAGCGATAACTGTAACTTACCCGTAGGCGCTTTGGTCAGCGGTTTAAGTTCTGGAGATACCGCCACCCATACTGCTGGCGCATCTTTTTGCCCAGCAAACTGTCGATAATAGCCATTTGGTCCATGCAACTCAAATGCATATCCTTCCCCCTCAAACCTCTTAAGATCCCATTGATAGTGGAGCCGATCACCCGCTTTGACTGCGAAATCCCAGTTTCGATAAGCTTCAATTTGCCCCTCCTCATCTGTATAACTTAGCGGACTATACACATTAAAAGGTACACCGCTTGTCTTTTTACCAAATAGGGTCGTATCCACCTGCATTATTAATTTGAATTGCCCATTCTGCACGTAGCCGACCACATCATGGCCATAAGGTAAGCTTGGGGATCTACGGGTTCCCTTTTCCTGTATACGGTTAAATTTCGGAGCCCATACCTCCTGTTTAACCTGATCCAGGTCGGTAATTTCGATAAATTCACTCGGATTATCTTTGAATTGCGCATTATAGATGGTTTCAATATATTGATTCCGTTCCAAGAAAGGGAGTTTTTCCTTCCCATGAATGAAGGGTGTAAAGGTGGCTGTCAGGTCACCACAGATCGCTCGTCGCCAGGCGCTGATATGGTCAAGCTGGATATTTTTATTGTATTTATGATTAAAGAAGTACTCTAAAAACTGTAAGGTAGATGTATGGTCAAACACTTGTGAACAGACTTTTCCGCCACGCGACCAAGGTGATGCGATATACATCGGCACACGGAAACCCAATCCAACAGCTCCTTCGCGGGCCTGTTTCTTCGGAATCCCCTGTTTGAGCTCGTTGTCCAGCCGCACCATTTCCACCTCACTATCAATCCCTGCTGAACAGGCCCCCGTATCTTTTTTCTTTAAGTCCGGAACCAGGAAAGGTTTTACATGGTCATAATAACCATCATTCTCATCGTACGTAATAATAAAGATGGTTTTCTTCCAAACTTCTGGATTTTTGGTCAGAATATCCAATACTTCTGATACGTACCAGGCACCATACCAAGGTGCGCTGGGATGATCCGAGAAGTTTTTGGGACCAGCCAACCAGGATACTGCTGGCAATTTCCCTGCATTTACATCTTTTCGGAACTGATCGAGCACATCCCCTTTAGGCACTTCCAATGTCCTTTTTTTTCCTTGCTCCCTAAACACCAAAGTTTCGAGCTTACGGTAATTTTGGTCCCCTCTATTGATTGTAAACGCACGCTGGTACAAGGATTTGGTAACATCAGGAAGCTTATCGTAATTATCGGCATTGAATTCCTTCAGCTCAGCCTCAGCCCGCTCCAATGCGTCGCTTTTCTTACGAATATCAATGCGGATCTTTTCAGCCTGTTCCTCAGATTCTGGTGACCGCTCCTCGAGTTTAGAAATCTGCCTAGGCAGATCCCGTAACTGCACCTTGAGGTTGTCAACATAGGTATCTTTGAATTTAACCTGATAAGCCTGAAAGAATTCCAATAGATTACAGCCAAAGTTGGAAAGCCAAGCCCGCTCTTCGCCCGATAATCCACCACCACAACTTGTCTCATTTTGGTAAAAACGCCAATCTATGCCATTCCTTTCCAACAGCTCAGGAAAGGTCTCCCAGGTCATTTTACCATAACCAAAATCATCATTGCGAATATTAACCTTCTGCAAACCATCCTTCAACTCGGTGATCTTACCTGTCCAAAAGAACGCACGGTTGGGTGTTGTACTGGTCATGCCCGAACAGAAATTCTGATCACATACGGTAAAAGCATCCGCCAGCGCATAATGAAAAGGTAAGTCTTCCCGGTTGAAATACCCCAAAGTAAGCGGCATAGTAGCATACTGTTTATTCCCCGATTGCTTCGCGGTCAACCATTGATCGTATTTCCCCCGATTGTAGGCGTCTACCTGGCTTGCCCTGCTGTGTGGAAGTGAGCCCATCCAAGTCACCTTGCTTTCTTTGAGATTTAAGCGAAAAGGAGCAAATACTTTCCCGGTCTTGTCCGTTTGATACCAAACAGGGAGGCCATTAGGTAGCCGTACAGCGCGTGGATCATTAAAACCCCGAACACCGGAGAGACTGCCCAAAGTATGATCAAAGGAACGGTTTTCCTGCATCAGGATTACAATGTGTTCTGCATCAAGAAAACTGCTCCCCGGTGCTGGATCTATTGCAAAGGCTTTTTGAATTGAGGCTGGCATAAAACTCGCAATACCAGCAGCTCCTGAAAATAATAAGCTTTTTCGAAGGAACTCTCTTCTGCTTTCCATAATATTTATTTATAATTTCGATTTGAATCTACTTAGATTTCTTTTTGTTTCATATTTCTTCGTGTAAATCTTATGTTACTAAATTATATACCCTAGAAGAGCTATCCTGCATCGTTTGATGAAGGATGGCAAAATTTGCTTATTTTTACAGAAAGACAATGCGATATTATGGTGGACATTTTGCTATTGGAAGATGATAAGGTTCTTTCTACAGAAATTAAATCCTTTTTATTGAGTCAGGGATTCTCCTGTGACCAGGCTTTTGATGGCATCGAATTTTTGGCCCAAAAGCATCAAAAGAAATATGGTTTTTACCTGTTAGACATCAATGTCCCCAAGATAAATGGTTTGGAAATATGCAAGAAAATAAGAAGCCTTGATGCGCTGACCCCGATTATCATTCTTTCCGCCTATGACGATATCGACGACAAAAAAGAAGCTTTTCTGCGTGCCGCTGATGATTACCTGGTCAAGCCCTTCGTCCTGGATGAATTGTTGATGCGTATCAACTCTCTTTTGCGCCGTCATCAGCACAACGATAATAACAGCGCCACAACATTGGTTATCGATGATTTGGTTATTTATCCTACTGAAGCCCGGGTGCTTCGGGCCAATGAGGAGATCGGCCTGACGCAGAAAGAATTTCAGTTGCTCCTGATTTTGGCGCAGGCCAATGGACGGACCTTGTCCAAACAGCGTATCGCTGAAGAGGTATGGCAAAATCAGTTTCAGACAACACAAAATACTATTGAAGTTTACATCAATTTTTTACGAAAAAAAATCGACAAGAATTTTGAACATAAACTGATTCATACCAGACCGGGATTTGGCTATTACCTTGCTGCCGACAAATGACCCTGAAAAAAAAAATAGCGATCAGTTTTAGCATTGCTTTCTCCGTTTTATTTGGAATTGCAATGCTTATTATCTATTATGCCAGTGTCGATTTCAGAACTGATCAATTCCGTCGGCGCCTGGAGGATAAACTGGACTATATTTCTCATTACATTGCTAACGCACCTTCCTTCGACCGTGAATCTTATAAAACTTATTTTCAGGATATCGAAGACGGCCTGTTTTATGAGGATGTCATTATTCTGAATAAGTATAAAAAACTTATTTTCAGCACAATAAAAGACAAAACAATTATTTGGAATCAGGCTATCGTAAACCGTTTGAAAAATGAGAAACGTATTTTTTATAAGCAGGATCAATATGAAATAATGGGCAAATATTATCTGGTCGACAAACAAGCTTATTACCTTTTAGTCAAAGCACAAGATTACTCGGGCAATGAAAAATTGGATCATCTGGCCATCGTATTAACGATTTTGTTTTTATTGAGTACTATGCTGATCTGGATCTTTAGTTACAACCTTATCCTCCGTTTATTGAACCCATTAGACAGACTCAAAAAAGATATTACACAAATCAATGCCAGTAAGTTGACCAATCCTGTTAAATATACGGGAAACACGGATGAGATCGCAGTATTGACCTTAGCATTCAATACGATGCTGAAACGATTGTCCAATGCATTTGAATCGCAAAAAGAGTTCAATTCCAGCGCATCCCATGAACTACGGACGCCATTGGCGAGAATGTCATTTCAATTGGAGAATCTCCGACATCAACATCAGCTTGATGAACGCGTCGGCCATGTACTTGATAATATTTCAAAAGAAA
Source organism: Sphingobacterium sp. (assembly GCA_029239355.1). Taxonomy (GTDB): domain Bacteria; phylum Bacteroidota; class Bacteroidia; order Sphingobacteriales; family Sphingobacteriaceae; genus Sphingobacterium. Next base: position 17,924 of record JAQZAZ010000015.1, on the reverse strand, counting down.
CACAGCATCTCTCCGAAGTAACAAACTCGCTGATGCTACTTTCAAAATTTGATTCAGCAACATTACAGGCAACTTATCAGGAAGAACGCATTGATGAAATCATTTTTACTGCATACGACAAGGTAGCAAAGACCTTTCCCAATCTGCAACTCAATTTTTCCATCAAAGGTATCGCAGACCCCAAGCTGGCTTTATTTTGTTCCGCTCAATTGATTGAAATTGTCTTTACCAATCTATTCAAAAATGCAGCGCTATATTCGTACAATCCCGAGGTAAAGGTCGTTATACACGAGTCTACAACATGGTTAAAAGTAATGGTTACCAGCCATGGCCCATCGCTCAGCGCCAATGACCAAAAGCGTATTTTTGATGCATTCAGCCGTGGTGAAAACGCATCTAAAATTACCGGATCAGGCTTAGGGCTCCGGATCGTCAAACGCATTATGGATTCACAGCAGGCCAGCATCGAATACAAAGCCGATACGGCACATTCGGCACACATATTTGTACTCAATTTCGCTAAACCAGCAATAGAAGCTCCCCAACTTTAGTTTGCCTCCGCGACCTCCACACCAGACCTTTATAATTTTTTCCGGCTCGATTACTATACGGTTAACAGAAATTAGCCCACTTTCTTTTAAGTTCCCGGTACTCTTTTAACTTTTTTCCCCTGCTTTTTTATAGGAAAGAACTTGTTACCTCGAATGGTTAAATTTTAAGTTTTTTTTAAGTCACCGTCCCAACCTTGCTAATTCTTTCATCATCTACGATATCTCCCACCGGGCAGAGCGTTTAACAAAGACTTTAAGAAAAATAGTTTTCATTTGATATTCAACAACTTACAACGTCAACAACCTCAACGCTGCGATAAGCCGTGACCTGTAATGCTGTATCTCCCTAAGGATACATATTGATGTAACATTTGTATCTATTCGGATCATAAAGTTTCAAAAACAACAAAAAGCCCTTAAGTTTACAACAAATTATCTTCCTTGGGATATCTGATACCCGGGAGCAACAAACAAATATATGACTATTCTCACCTTTACACTCATCCTCCTTTTGGGTGCATTTGTAGCGGGGCTTTTAGGGTCACTGACGGGCTTAGGCGGAGGGGTCGTCGTGATTCCATTGCTGACTCTACTCTTTCACGTTGACATTCGTTACGCCATTGGAGCAGCCTTATTAGCCTCAATAGCAACCTCTTCGGGGGCAGCCACCGCTTACGTCAAAGAAGGAATCACCAATATTCGACTTGGAATGTTTTTAGAAATTGCAACCACAATCGGCGCTGTCATTGGTGCTATTATTGCGATCTATATGCCGACAAATACCATCGCTATAATCTTTGGCGTAGTACTGATCTTTTCGGCAGCAATGACTATACGCAAGAAAAATGAACATGCTCTTTCTGGTGGCTCAGCCTTAGCCGAAAAATTAAAATTGAACAGTACCTACCCTTCGAATGGTAAGCTTGTCCCCTACAAACTGACCAATGTGCTCGGCGGTTTTTCTTTGATGGGCGTCGCCGGCGTTCTATCGGGATTGCTTGGTATCGGTTCCGGTTCCCTTAAAGTACTTGCCATGGACAGCATGATGAAAATTCCATTTAAAGTAAGTACAACAACAAGCAATTTTATGATTGGGGTAACCGCCGCGGCTTCAGCTGTAGTTTATCTGCAACGAGGCTATATGGATCCAGGGATTGCTTTTCCAGTAATTCTAGGTGTACTTTGTGGTGCAATTACTGGCTCGAAGCTTTTGAAGAGGATGAATCCCAAGACCTTGCGTATTATTTTCGCTATTGCGATCACATTAGTGGCACTGGAGATGATATTTAATGGGTTTCAACAAAAATTTTAGATGGATCAGTCCACGGTTGATGTTCAGCACGTACCGTTTCGGGCGCTGGTCATAACGTTAAAAAATAAAGATTACAGATGAAACAGGTATTTTCAAAAAAATATTGGGACGATAAGGACATCTCCCTTTTGGTAGGACAGATTTTACGGATCGGTGTTATCCTCGCCTCTTCTATCTTGATGATCGGTGGCATTTGGTATCTGATCGTCCACGGACAGGATGCAGTGCCCAACTACAGCGATTTTATCGGAGAGAGAACGTCCAATACGACCATCACAGGAATTATCGTAGGAGCATTCAGCCAAAATATTCCCCAAATCATACAACTAGGGGTCTTGCTCCTGATCTGCACACCGATAGTCCGGGTGATCGGCTCCCTATTTGGTTTTGTCATTGAAAAAGATAAGCTCTATATAATCATTACATTAATTGTATTGACTGTTATTATCGGAAGCATATTGAGCGGAGTAAAGGGATAATCCTACGCAGAGATAAACTGCTTATCGCTTTCCTCTAAGCCAAGTGGACTTTTCCAGCATATATTCAAAGTTCATCCTTTCGGGCTCGTTGACATAGAAGACCATTTTCTCAGCCACCTTGCTTGCACCCAAGCGTTCTACCGCTTTTTGTGAACGATAATTTTCGGCACCCACATGCAAATAGATCGTATCCACAAAATTAAAAGCAAAATCGAACATCATTTCCTTAACCAAAGGATTTATTCCTGCTCCCCAATAGGCCCTTGCATAAAAGGTAAAGCCAACAAAAATAGATTTTTCAACCTCATTCAAACCATAATATCGGGTGCTTCCTATGCATTCGCCTGTCGTTTTATCCAGAATAAGGTACGCAGCTTTGCTCTCCAGCGCAGCATCAAAAAAAGACCGAAAGACATCCTCTTTCCATCGGTCTTTATTAGGATGTTGCTCCCATATTAAGGGATCTTTCGCCACTTGATACAGGATATCAAAATCGCCTGGATCAAGTAACTTTAATACGACCTTATCATTTTCGAGTTTATTCGGTGCTACAAACTTCATTAGAATATATTTAACGTTGGACTTCTACCAAAATTCTAAATTTCTATATAAGATACCAATTATTGGTGAAACCAAACGGAATTAGCTTGTCTTTACTCAAATATTACACCAAAATGTTCATTTAACAGACTACTATGCCGGTGCAATAATAGATTCCGCTATTACTGTTGTTTTTCATACCAATCAAGCTCATCAAAATTATTTTACTCTCAAAATTGACTGAAATCGCTTAGCTTATTAAATTCGCAAAACAAAATTTTGTATTTTACACCCTAATGGAACAATTCAAGGAATTTGTAAAACAGCGCATTCATGTCAGCGAAGAAGAATTAAATGATATTGTATCGCGTTATCATGTCAGAAAAATCCGGAAAAAGGAATACTTTTTAAGGGCAGGTGAAATTTGTCACTATGAAGCTTACGTCATCAGTGGTCTTTTTAAGTCATTCTATGTTACGGCAGATGGTATCGAACATATTTTGCAATTTGCCATTGAAGACTGGTGGGTGGGTGATATTGCCAGTTTTAATTATCAGGAACCAGCCTTGCAAAATATCCAGGCCCTGGAAGATTCGGTCATACTTACGCTTTCGAAAACGGATAAAGATAGACTTTATGAAGACCATCCGATCTACGAGAAGCTTTCCAGAATTATGGCCCAGCGGGCACAAATTGCCTCCCAACACCGCATCATATCGAGTATAGGTTTTACGGCTCAGGAACGTTATCTGGATTTTATCAAGCGGTATCCCAAAATATATCCGAGGATTTCGAACATGCAGTTAGCTTCCTATCTTGGAGTGACGCAAGAGTTTTTGAGCCGCTTAAAAAGACAGATTTTGAAACCTAACCGAAATTCTTGACCTACATCAATGTTTTCTATTCTAGTTTACCCCACCTTTGTAAAAGCTTGTTCAAACAAACATTTTGAACAATTAAACGTTTGATAAATAACAAATAGAAATAACATGAATAGATTTTTCCAATTTCTGGCCATAGCAGCATTAATGGTTAATGTTGCTGTAGCGCAAGTAAAATGGTCTGCCGATCCTGCTCACACCAATGCAAGATTTGATGTAAAACACCTTGGTATCAGCTTCGTGGATGGCGAGTTCACAAAAGTTGAAGGAACAGTTGAAACAGCAACCGCTACAAGTTTCAACAATGCAAAAGTAAACTTCTCCATTGATGTCAACAGTGTTGACACCCGTATTGAGGCACGTGACAATCACTTGAAAACAGATGATTTCTTCGCTGCAGACAAGTTTCCAAAAATGACCCTAAAATCAGTTTCATTCAAAAGCGCCAAGATGAAAGGAAAATACCTCATGGTCGCAGATTTGACCATTCGCGACGTCACTAAAAAAGTAACGTTTGATGTCACTCAAAATGGCGGTGTCATTACCGATCCTTGGGGAAAAACACGTGCGGGCTTTACTGCAAAAGCAAAAATCAACCGTCACGATTTTGGCATAAAATATAATGACAAATTACCTTCAGGTGTAGAAGCCGTTGCCTCTGAGGTGGATATTATTGTCAATACTGAATTGGTGTTGAACTAAGCAAAATTTTTAAAATCACACAAACTAGCATTGGCTATCTAAATTTTTGGATGGCCAATGCTAGTATACAGCTTTTTAACCATAAGCGTATTTTCCTGTATTGTCAGGCAGGAGTGCTTCCCTATCATTTTTCGAGCAAACTTTCTTTTCAGCTTAAAAGCCTTTTAACAGACCACCATCCAAGGGAATATTGGTTCCAGTGAGATAGTTGGCGTACGCAGAACAAACAAAGGCAACCAAATAACCATATTCGTCAGGCTCCCCCAAGCGTGCTGCTGGCACCTGTTTTAAGCGCAACTGCAAAGCCTCTTCATAGGATATCCCCAAGCGCTGTGCATCCATATTGGTCAACGATTGAATCCTTTCGGTATCAAATAAGCCCGTTAATATACTGTTGACCGTCACACCGTCCTTTGCAACATCGTCCGAAAGGGATTTGCTCCAGCTCATCAATGCCGTACGTATGGTATTTGACAATACCAGATTGGACACAGGCTCCTTAACCGTGGAGGAAGATACATTGATAATACGTCCATATCCATTTGCCAGCATATAGGGTAATGCACAAGAAGTCGTATAACAGTGGTTTTGGAACAAAAGTTCAAAGGCATGCTGGTAGTCTGTCAGATTTTTCTGGTCGATCGTACCCGCCTGCGGCCCATTGGAATTATTGACAAGAATATCTACTTTATTTGACCGAAAATAATCATCTATTTTTACTTTATAAGCTTCGTGATCATTATAATCGACCAAGATATATTGATGCTCCTGCCCCTTTGAGGTATCCAGGCTTTCTAAGGTACATTTCAATTTCTCCTCATTCCGCGAGGCTAGGGTGACTGATGCTCCACAGGATGCCAGCACTTTGGCAATCCCGGCTCCTATACCGGCGGAACTGGCACCAATCAAGGCCTTTTTTCCGATTAGATTGATTTCCATATTTTATGATGCTATTACTTAATACAGGATTTATACAAAAAAATAGGGTAACGACAGCAAGCAACTTAATCGTTATCCTTCGCACGGATCATCGCAATAAATAAATAGACAGCAAAGACCCATGCTGAGCCCAGACATATCCAGGCAAAAACAGGAATACCCCACCATCGTGGTTCAATACGCGCAACAATAACCATTCCGCCCAATAAGTTAAGAGACATAAACATAATGCCGATCACAATCCGGTTTACCCCTTTACGGAGAATAGCATTAAAGGAACGCGCACTGATCAAGCGATGGTTCAGGGTGAAATTCCCGGTACGAAAAAGGCGCACCAAGGCACGCATATCTTCGGGAAGCTTTTCCACATCCCGCGCAAAAGATTCGATTTTATGTTTTCCTTTCTTGAAAATAGCTTCTGGCGACAACCGTTCCATCATGATCCGTCTGGCAAAAGGCTTAATGCTCTCCATGATATTCAGGTCGGGATAAAGCTGGCGGCCGATTCCCTCCATCAAAGAAATACCCCGCATGAGCTGATAGATATATTCCGGGAAATACAAGCGATTATCACCAATGATCTTCCAGAGTTTATTGAACAGCAGATCGAGGCTGAGATCACCCAAGGAGACATTATCAATCATATCAAATATTTCATACAGGGAGCGTTCAAACTGATTCCTGTCCGGGATATGGCTCACTACAGCCACATCTTCAATAACGTCGGCAAGCCGAACTGCATCTTCGGAAATCGCAGATTGAATAAACTCTTCGAGCTGCCGCCGGTCAATTCCCAGCAATTTACCCATGTTGCCAAAGTCCAGAAAGGCAATACGGCCGTCGGGCAGCACCATCATATTACCGGGATGTGGATCGCCATGAAAAAAGCCGTGGATAATCACCTGTTCCAGGTAAAGGTTAATACCATTTTTCACCAAAGTCTCCACATCCATTCCCCGCCGTTTAATTTCAGCTATATCTGTCACTTTGAATCCGTCAAGATACTCCATACAAAGCACACGGTCAGTGGACAGATCAGGATAGACTTTAGGGACCTTAATCAGTTTATTGCCTTTAAAATTCTTAGCAAACCGTTCGATGTTATGGCGTTCGATGACCAGGGACATCTCCTCCTGTAAGGTCATCGCAAAAGATTCGACGATCAAAGAAAGATTAAGATTTTCCAGTGCGTCATTGTACATGGTCAGAATCTTAGCGATATCCCGCATGAGCGCAAGATCAACGCGCATGACCTCATCTATTCCCGGTCGACGGACTTTTAAGACGACATTTGTGCCGTCTTTTAATGTCGCCCGATAGACTTGAGCAATGGACGCTGCGGCAAAGGGCTCCGACGCGATGGTCTCAAATTGTTCGGTGATATTTAATCCGAGTTCTTCAGCGAGATATTCCTGAATGTCGACTTCAAAGGGCGGGACATTATCTTCAAGTTTTTTGAGTTCCTCAACGAGATCTTTTGGGAGCAAACCTTCGCGGGTGGAAGCCGATTGTCCCAACTTGATAAAGGCGGGACCAAGCTCTTCCAGCGCCATTCGGATACGTGTATACACGCTAATCTTGTCAACATCAATATTACGTTCTAAGCTCGCTCTTGCTCCCTTCCAGGGCAATCGGGCGATGGCATCTTTGAAACCATATTTTGCCAATATGCTTAAGATTTGGGAACTACGCTGTAATTTCTTGGTTGGATTGTACATCATGGACAAGGGTTTTCGAAAACAAGATACAAAATATCCATGTTCGAAAACACAAACACTTATGAAAACGAACTGAATATTCCGTGGCTTAAAAAAACAAGTAATGAATAAATGGAACAAAAACCTTACCTTTTTCGTATCAGGGTTTGTTGAAAATAAAAATTCATTGTTTCAACTGTGGCTTAGCCATTTCAAATGGCACTATTCAGCTTCCATTTCGTCCAAATTTTCTTTGATCTGCTTGAGATAATCTCCATAGTAGGCACGGATCATAATTTCGGTAATCACCACGATAATGACAATGGAGATAAGAGCCGAAAGGATCATCCACAATATAAAATTAGGATCCTGCTGGAGAGTTTCTTTGAAATGATATAATTTTTCAAACCAAGCGACAGCCCTATTTTGGCCAATCATAATAAGATAAAGAAATAATCCTTGCGGAATCATGACGTAGGCAACAATACGATAGGTCTCCACGGCATATTTGAGGTCATAATAAAGCTTAAGGAGATGCTCACGGGATGCCAGCAGATCAATCTGTTTGGCGCTTTTTATCAGATAATAAAATCTACGGTAATACAGCAGGCTCGATAAAGAAATCTGTACAAGAAAAAAGTAATACGCAAAAGCCGCATACCCCGAGATTTTATAGATTGGAAGCATGGGGACGGCAATCAGGAAAAACATGCACACCACCCAGGAAATAAATTCTCGTTTGATATTGCGTCTCAGTTTGGCCATGATATTGCCGACTTCCTTATAGTGTTTGAGATTGGGATTTTGTAAATCCTCATCTGTAGGCTGTTCTTGCCAAGATTTTTTTAATTCATCAAAATTCATAATTGTATTTTTTAATGATTTGTTGAATCCGCTCTTTTGTACGATTTAATTTAACCCGTGCATTCACTTCAGATATCCCTAGGTGTGCGGCTATTTCGCGGTGGCTCTGACCTTCCAAAAATAAAAAGATCAATGCTTTTTCTATTGCATTCAGTTCATGTACCGCCTGGTAGAATATTTTTAACTGTTCGTCCTTTTCCGAATCATAGGCCTCTTCCGGAAAATCATGTCGTTCTTGGAGGCTATCGTAAATCTGGTGTTTCTTTTCCTTTTTTAAAAATACGATGGCTATATTCAAGGCCACCCGATACATCCAGGTCGAAAATTTACTTTGCTGTTTAAACGTTGGGTAGGATTTCCAGAGCTGATATACAATTTCCTGATAGAGATCCTGCCGCCCGTCGTGATCATCCATATACATACGGCTCACCTTGACGATAATTCCTTTATTTTCGTCAATCAACCGAAGAAATTCTGTTTCCGAATGGGCCACCTGGTAAATTTTACTTTTAAGATCTTTTCAGTTAATAAGTATAGCAAACAAACAAAGTGTTACAGCTTAACTTAAAATTATGTAAATTGTTCATAAAAAGGAGGCAAATCAGGACAATAATTATGGAAAATATATTTTATGAGGGACAGGTCATTTGGGCGCAAATCGATGCCAATAGACATATGCGCCATTCCGCTTATGCAGATATCTGTGCACAGGCACGGAGCAATATGTTAAACAAAATGGGCTTTTCGTTGGATAAGTTTGCCGAGTTTCAGATCGGCCCCATTCTATTTAGAGAAGAGCTAATCTATTCCAAGGAGGTACATCTTGACGAATATGTACAGGTAAAGGTAGAATTAACCAAATACAACAAAAACAACAGCCGATTTTCTTTTATACATCAGGTCTACCGTAAAGACGGCGCGCTATGTTGTACTGTTCATGTTGATGGTGCCTGGCTAGATTTAAAGCGACGAAAACTGACCAAACTGCCTGAAGAAATGGAACCTTATCTCGCCAAAGTACCCCGTGCTGCGGGATACGAGGAAGTTGGATAAAAAAATCCCTCGGAATACAAGTGAATTCCGAGGGATTAAAACATAAACTAAACCTAAAAACTATCTTAAGAAACATCCCTCAACCTCAGGCTAAGGCATGTCTACTACTTAAACTATTTAACTTCGATCAAACGCTTCGCAATAATTGCGTCTTCTTTCTTTCCAACTGTCAAGATCAATATTCCACCTTCGTAAGCTGCCTCAATGTTACTATAGTCAACCGTTTCAGGCAAGGTAAATGATCTTGAAAACGAGCTATAATTGAATTCTTTTTTGCTATATAATTTCTCTTCACTTACTTGCTCTTCTTTTTTCTCAGCTGAAATAGTAATCAGATTTTTATCCACGTTGATTTTAAAATCTGACTTATCCAATCCCGGAGCAGCCATTTCGATCTTAAATGATTTTTCAGATTCCGAAATATTTACTGCTGGAACACGTGACACCAAACGATCTGAAATAAAATTATCGTTGAATAGATTGTCAAATACGGTATTCACAAAAGGGTTTACTGCGTCGGTATTCAAACTTTTTGTAGGGAATTTAATTAATGCCATTTTTTGTCCTCCTAATTTTTTATTTTGTTAAGCTGTATTTTTTTACTCTTTTATAGGGGATATTCAATTTGCATACCAGTTGCTAAAACAAGACAATATGTCATTTTAATTCATTTTAAAATGACATATTGACGCAAATCACTTAAAAATCATTTTAAAACTGAATAATCATGTCATTGCTATGGACGACGATCCCACTATCCGTTATAACAATAACGTCGCAGTACATAAACTGTTTTCACAGGTATTTAATTTTACAAAACATTAACTTCTCGGCAGTTAGCTTTCTTACTTTGATCTTCTCGTTGTTCCAGTGCAGAAATTAGCAAAAATTTAACTGCGTCGTAGATATAATCTTTTGCCTCGGCGTAAGAAACGCTATAAATGCGTGATATGAATGCCTCATACTCCGGAAACGCGGAAAATAATTTATCGTAATAAGCATCCAACTGTGCAGGAGAGGGCAATTCAAACGCCAGACGAAGCTGGAATCGCCGGATAATCGCTGTGTCTAATATTTCGGGATGATTGGTTGCTGCTATCAGCACTGCTTCTGCAGGAAAATAGTCGATTAATTGGATAATCGTATTTACCAGGCGGCGCATCTCCCCCACATCTTTCTCCTCACTGATACGGGCTTTTCCGATTTGGTCGAATTCATCCAGAAACAGAACAGCTTTTTCACGGCCTGCTTTATCAAATACCTGCTTGATATGCTGTGAAGTTTCACCGATACGGGATGAAATCAGGTTACTCAAATTCAACACATAGATGGGCTTGTCGAGTGCCGCTGCAAGCGCTTTTGCGGTCGTTGTTTTTCCGCAGCCCGAATAACCGTGCAAAAGGACTTTATTGCTAACGGGCAGGCCATATTGTGAGAGCACTTGAATATAACGATGCTCCTTAATCAGCTGCTGCAGTTTCTGCCGACTTTCCTCCGCTAAAAAAACGTCTTCTAGCACAACCTTCTCCTTATCGGCTATAACAAGATCATAAATATTCATTTGACCAAATAAAACTTTATACAATGGGTCCGCAAATTAAGCATGCAGTGCTAATTTTTGCTGGTCCAGTTTGAAAATTAATCTTTCAGGTATTTAAGACTAACCTGCGAACAGGATAGATCTCCGCCAAAAGGCGGGTTTGATTTTCGGATAACAACCTCAATCATTTCGGCATGCAACACAGCTGCTCTGATCTGTTCTAAAATTTCTGCTGCCGCAGATTCCAGTAACTTTCTTTTGGGCTGCATCACCTTCGCCGCAATTTGGTACAACTCTTCGTAGTTCAATGTATTGCGCAGTTCTTCCGTTTCCGTATTACGAAAAGGAAAACAAACATCAATAGACACAAAAAATTCGTTACCCAGATTCTGTTCTTCTATGTAATACCCTATTGGCGCAAAAAAACGCGCTTCTTTCAAGGATACTGTCTGTATAATGGTTGCCATGTACAAACCTAAACAAATTGTTGCAAATCAAAAAAACAATAAGGACAAGAAATTCTATGCGAAAATCTACTGCATAGCCTTTAATATGTAGATGTGGGAGGCAAATATTCCCTGTTTCGGAAATTATAATTGTATTTAAAAACAAATTTTCCTAAGTTTAACTACAACAAAAAAACCAACAGATGAACTTTTCTTTACCTTCAGTACTAGCATTGGCGATCTTATGTGGTGCCAGTGCACTCCATGCCCAAACGAATATGAAGCCCAGCGATACCGAATATTACAGTCCTGTTCCGCCTACAATAACGCTTGACAAGGGAATCCCGAGCGACGCCATTGTGCTCTTTGACGGAAAGGACCTAAGCAAATGGAAGAGCGAAAAGGGAAAAGCAAACTGGACTGTCGCCAATAATACCCTTGAAGTAAAACCCGGAAGTGGGAACATCGAAACTGCCGAGCATTTCACCGACTTTCAGCTCCATATCGAGTGGAAGAGTCCGGAGCTAATCAAAGGCGAAGGACAAGGCCGGGGCAATAGTGGCATTTTCCTGCAAGGTTTTTATGAAATCCAAGTTTTGGACAATAATAATAACCCGACTTATGTCAACGGGGGAGCAGGAAGTCTTTACAAGCAACGTCCGCCACTGGCGCAGGTCATCGTAGCAGACAAATGGCATGTATACGACATCATCTACAAAGCACCTCAGTTTAATAAAGACAGTTTACTGATCAGCAAAGGCACAGTTACTGTCCTTCACAACGGTGTCATTGTCCAAAACAACACCCAGATTGATGGTACTACGGAATACATCGGACTACCGAAACAGGTGAGCCATGGCCCGGGCCCTATTATCCTGCAAGATCATGGTGATCTGGTGCAGTTCAGAAATATCTGGCTCCGCAAATTATAGGCACACGCAACAATTTCAGTTAGACAAGCAACAATTCTGTACTAGGTTTTATAGGGCTATTTAACTAATTTAGCCCTATAAAATTTAAAAGCAAATGCCATCATAGCGACAAAAAAACGCTTATGATCGGTACAGCATCATTAAAAATAAAATATTCTAATGAAAAGAATTGCGCTATTCTTCTTGTTGGCAAGCGCTCTAACCAGCCATGCCCAGCGAAACCTTAATTTGGAAGAAACGGTATTTGGACCGCGCATCTACGCACCAACATCTATTCCTGCCACTTCCTGGATCCCAAAATCAAACAGTTTCTCTTACCTCGATAAATCGTATCAAAACCTGTTCTCCAAAAGCGCGGAAAACAACTGGACTGAAACAAGCTTGCTGTCGAAAGCAGAACTTGAGGCAGCTTTAAAAGCCGCGATTCCAAACGAAACATTCCATTTGCAAATGTTTCCTTACGACTACAAATGGCGTGACGGTAATTCATTGTTGCTTCAGGTAAACGGAAAGGACAAGGTGTACACAGTAGTCTACAACGTCAAATCAAAAAGCATCGAAAGTTTTATCGGAAACGATAGTCAGGGAGCAAACCGTGAATTGAGCGCAGATTTTTCAAAAATTGCTTATCTGCTCGACAACAACATTGCTATCGTTGACAAAAATGGAAAAGTGACTGCAGTTACCAATGACAACGACAAAGGTATCGTCAATGGCAGCGATTATACCCACCGTCAGGAGTTTGGCATAAAAAAAGGAATGTGGTGGAATGCTCAAAATGACAAACTGCTCTATTATCGCAAAAACGAGACTATGGTTGCCAACTATCCGCTGCCACAGTGGAGTCCCAAAGTAGCGGAGATCAAATGGATAAAATACCCCATGACAGGGCAGAAGTCGGAAGAGGTAACTTTAGTCATCTATAATACAGTGACAGGGCAAAAGGTAACACTACAAACCGGAGATCACAGTGAGCAATACCTGACCTGCGTAACTTGGGATCCTTCAGGTAAATTTATTTATGTGGGTGTTCTTAATCGGGATCAAAATGACCTTAAGTTTAATAAATACAATGCCGAAAACGGCGCATTGGTCAAAACATTGTTTGAGGAAACTGCAACGACCTGGGTAGAACCGGAAAATCCGCTCACATTTTTACCTAACAACCCAGACCAATTTCTTTACCAGTCCGACAAAGAGGGCTACAACCAGCTGTACCTCTACAATACAGAAGGAAAACTGATCAAAAAATTAGGTTATCAGGATATTGTACTGGACAATTTATTGGATTTTTCTGCGGATGGGAACAAAGTAAGCTATATCGGTGTCACCAATAATGGCATCGACCGTCAGCTATTTGAGGTAGACCTTAAATCCGGAAAAACGGTTCAGCTGACAAACGAACCCGGTATACACCAGGCTTCGCTGAGTGATGACGGAAAATATATCTATGATCAATATAGCGATCTGAAGACGCCGAACATGATCCAGGTCAAAGCGGTCAAATCAGGCAAAGGAACGGTACTGGTCAAAGCTGACAATCCGTTCAGCGGAAAAATCAATAATCCAAAAATAGAATTTGTCCAGCTGACTTCGGCAGACGGCAAATACCCGTTGACCGGCCGCATTATCTATCCAAATGATTTTGATCCGGCCAAGAAATATCCGGTCATGTACTATTTGTACGGCGGTTCACATTCCCAACTGGTTTCCAACAAATGGCTGGGCGGTGCAGGCTACTTTGATCTCTATATGGCACAACAGGGATATATCGTATTTACCATGGACAATCGAGGCACCAATTACCGGGGCCGTGATTTTTATACCGCTACCCATCGTAACCTTGGTCAAAATGAAATGGCCGATCAACTAAAAGGAATTGAATTTCTGAAATCAAAATCCTTTGTCGATCAACAACGCATGGGGATTTTTGGATGGAGCTTTGGTGGTTTTATGACCACGTCATTCATGTTACATCACAACGACATTTTTAAAGCGGCAGTAGCCGGGGGACCGGTTATCGACTGGAAGTTTTATGAGGTTATGTACGGTGAGCGCTATATGGACACACCACAGGAAAACCCTGAAGGATATAAATTGACGTCTTTACTAAATAAAGCGGATCAACTAAAAGGACGTTTATTAATCATCCATGGCGCACAGGATCCGGTCGTTGTACAACAAAACAGCATGGAATTCCTGGAGTCATGCATTAAAGCCGGAAAACAGGTCGACTATTTCTTATACCCCACCCACGAACATAACGTCATGGGCAAGGACCGCATTCATATGTACGAGAAAATTGCCGATTATTTTAATCAGCATCTCAAAAAATAAGCGAGCATATCTTTAAAAACAAAGGCGCCGATCGGAAAGAAAGGCGCCTTTGTTTTTTGGGACAATAGTTGTCTCTAATCAACGTTATCTTTATTTCGGGGCAACCATTTGAACAGCCGTCATTAGCCGATTAAAAATTATTGCCAATACTTTTGTATTAAACAAGGAATACAATAGTAAGTATAAGCTGCTCCGTCATTAATTACCACTTGTTCTTTTGGCCCGCAAATTTGTTGGCCATTCCATTTGTTTACCTGTTTTGTCAAGGGGCAACACAATTTTGTCACGCGATACCAAGCTCGGTTCCTCACAGGCCAGGTAAGTCAGCACCGCAACAATAATTGCATTTTGCCGGACTTCATCAAAGACAATTTTGTCATAGGTATCCCTGTTGGTATGCCAGGTTACTTTACCATAATCCCAAGAGGTGGAAGAAAGACCAAAGGCCGGAATGCCTTTTTGGACAAATGAGGAATGATCGCTTCCGCCGGTTCCCGGCATTCCAGGAAAGCTGGTCTGGATTTCATTGCGAAATTCTTCGGGCAGATATTGCAACCAACGGCCAATGTATTCATAAGACTTTTCAAAACCGCTTCCTGCGATGCGTACGATACGTCCGGTTCCATTATCCTGGTTCCAAACCACCTGAATATTGTTAGCGACATCGGGATGATCTTCGACAAAAGCCGACGAACCGTTCAATCCCTGTTCCTCGCTACCCCAGTTGCCTACAAGGATGGTTCTTTTATTATCGGGGTATACTTTTCGTAAGATACGAACAGCTTCCATCATGGTGATCACCCCTGTGGCATTATCCGTTGCACCTGAGGCTCCATCCCATGAATCTAGATGCGCTGAGAGCACCACATATTCGTTTGGCTTTTCTTTCCCCTTGATCTCAGCAATGCTGTTATACGTTTTTGCTGTTCCGAGCTCCTTTGATTTTCCCTCCAAAAGTACACGCGGCTTGACCCCACGCTCAGCCATGCGATAAAGGAGACTATAATCTTCCAAAGCAAGGTTAAAGACTGGAATCTGTTTGGATTTCGCATCAAAAACCCGCGTAATGCCGGGCAGTTCCGTCCAATAGGAATCGATCACACCTATGGCACCTGAAGCTTCTAAGGCTACCGGCAAAGTACGGCGGGTGCTTCCTGTATAGGACATACTCAGCTCCCATTGCTTAAGCTGCTCGTTTTTGAGGTTCTGATACCTTTCATAAGCTTTAGCAGAGGCCGATTCCTTCCAGTTACCATCCGACCGACCTGAAATGGGGTTCATTCCGATCAGGACAATTTTACCTTTTACACTATTTAACCAAGATTGAAAATCGCTTTGAGAACCAAACAGCGGCATCGCTATCACTTCAGCTTCCACACCTTTTTCCTTTGTCATTGGACTAAAAGCCAACTGTGTACCTTCGAGCGATTTAATCCGAGGGTAGGTCATTGTCACCTGAGAGGTTCCTCGCTCCCAGGAACGCCATTCCCCATAAGGTTCATTTCGGGCGTCCGCACCTAGCGCCGTATATTGTTTGACTACCCAATCATGTGCCTGTTGCATCTGTGGGCTCCCGACCAAACGCGGACCGATCATATCAACAAGTTCAAATGCATAGTTTTCAAGCTGGGAATTAGCTTGAGCTTCCTGGACAATAGCTGAAACGACAGCATCTTTATTCTGTGCAAATATAGCTGTGTTGCTCAATAGCAAAAACGCTAATCCAAAAAACTTTAAATTTCGGTGTTTCGTATATCCTTTCATTTGTATTTTAATTGTTCACCATTCCGTAGTTTGGACAGGCTTGTTTTTCCGAAAATTACTAAAGATAATTCAAAAAACATATTCATTTTAAATGCAATTCAAGGCTGTAAAGCCATTTGACTTTGCTCAATTCTACTGACTGTATCGCAAAAAAGCCTAAGAAATTCTCCTTAGGCTTTCACAACATTAGTATATGGTCGGTTGATTATCTACACGGCTTCCACTTTGGTTTTTTCATAGCTTTCTTGGTGTACCGAGGCTACAGCTCTACCTGATGGGTCGTTCAGGTTTTGGAAAGAAGCATCCCAAGCCAACGCCTCGGGTGTGCTACAGGCCACCGATTTTACCGAGGGAACGGTCTGTGCAGCTGCAGCAGACGGAAAATGCGACTCAAATATCGTGCGGTACAAAAATTCCTCCTTATTCTTCGGTGTATTGATGGGGAAACGCTCGGCAGCGGCCGCAAATTCCTGGTCTGAAACTTTGCTCTCTGCCTGCTCTTTTAAGGTATCAATCCAGCTATAACCGACACCGTCCGAAAACTGTTCTTTTTGACGCCAAGCAATGCTTTCAGGAAGATAATCTTCAAAAGCTTTTCGCACGACCCATTTCTCCATTCGGCCATCACGGATCATTTTATCCGATGGGTTGATACGCATGGCGATATCCATAAATTCTTTATCAAGGAAAGGTACACGTCCTTCAACACCCCAGGCTGCCAGTGATTTATTGGCACGCAAACAGTCGTAAAGGTATAGTTTTTTCAGCTTACGCACAGTTTCTTCGTGAAACTCCTGTGCATTTGGCGCCTTATGGAAGTACAGATAGCCCCCAAAAAGCTCATCAGAGCCTTCACCAGATAGCACCATTTTGATGCCCATTGATTTAATGACACGTGCCAATAGGTACATTGGCGTTGAAGCGCGCACAGTTGTGACATCATAGGTCTCCAGGTGATAGATCACGTCACGGATAGCATCCAGGCCCTCTTGTATGGTAAAGTTGATTTCATGATGGATTGTTCCGATATGATCTGCTGCTTTTTTTGCAGCGATTAAATCCGGAGCCCCTTTCAGCCCCACGGCAAAAGAATGCAATTGTGGATACCAGGCCTCTTCTTTATCGTCCGTTTCAATACGCTTGGACGCAAACTTTTTGGTCACGGCAGCAATCACCGAGGAATCAAGCCCCCCCGACAGCAATACACCATAAGGTACATCAGACATCAGCTGACGATGCACCGCATCTTCCAGGGCTTTACGCAAAACAGCAATATCAGTCTCGTTGTCTTTTACTGTATCATAACTTTCCCAGTCCCGTTGGTACCAGCGCTGTGGGGCCGTACCTTCTTTGCTATATACATAATGTCCCGGAGGAAATTGTTCAATCGTTTCACAGAACCCCTCCAGTGATTTTAATTCAGAGGCCACGAACAGTTGTCCCTGTGCGTCTTTTCCATAATACAACGGGATAATTCCCATGTGGTCACGGGCTACAAAAAATGAATCATCACGTGAATCATATAATGCGAAACCAAAGATACCATTCAGCTCATCGACAAACGATGGTCCCTTGGCCAGATAAAGCGCCAATATCACTTCGGAATCACTCTGTGTTGCAAATTCATAATCCGGAAGACTATTTCTTAATTCATGGTGGTTATAGATTTCGCCATTCACAGCCAGTACTACTTTGCCATCCGGACTGTACAAAGGTTGACTACCCGATTTCGGATCAACGATAGCTAATCGCTCATGCGCCAATAAAGCTTTCTCGCCAGTGAATATACCAGACCAATCTGGACCACGGTGACGAATACGTTTTGACATTTCCAATACTTGGGATCTCAATGAGTCTGCAGGTTGCTTCAATTCAAAAGCGCCAATA
>JAQZAZ010000140.1 GCA_029239355.1 Sphingobacterium sp. | reverse complement strand
TGTGGGGCTACGTGTACCAGAGATTTGCTCCATGTATAGTGATGCTACTCTGTGCGGTGGTAGCATTTCATTTCTTGGAGAGAATGGAACTGTAAAAATTCAAAGTAACGGACAAGGAATGCGCATCTATCAAATTCCCGGAGAACATATTGTGCGAATACAAAATGAATATCATAAGCATAAAACATTTGTGAATGGGAAATGCATAGACAGCAGGTACCCGCTTTTTATCAATGCACATGGAACAGCATTGTCAACGGATGGATATATTAGGCGAGTGCAAGCTTTAAATGTACTGTTAATGAAGTGCAATGATTCAGACGTGAAGAAATTTATGGAGACACTAAGAATGGTTGGAAAACGATTTACGTGTGATGTGCTAAGAAGATGCCACATAGTTTCAGGAGAAGAGGAGCATTGATATATGGCGGAGATTATTAGATTTAGAGAGGATGTAATAGGCAGAAGTTATTATTTTGCTGTATATGAGTTTCCTATTCTGGATGTAGCAAATAACTATTCCCACAAGAGATTTATTGTCTTAAAGAATTCTTATGGAATGATTGTATGCTTCACAGCTCTTGAGCAGTACGCAGGAACCTTTAGCGGTATAAAGCGGGCAATTAGGACACGAATCAAATCGGAACTTGAGTATATCTGTCGCGCGCTGAACTATATTCTGATAGACAGGAATCCGTTGAATTCTGCACAGTCAGTGGCAAGAATCACAAAAGAGATAGTACTTGAATTTTTTGAAATCTACAGAACTGAGAAAAAGTCAGATGGAAGCTTTCGAAGCCAACAGAGTATTGAAAACTGCGTTAGGAGTGTTTCTTCCTTTTTTGCCAATGCCATGCTTTCCAGTAGCGGCATTGCAGCATTTCAGCCAACAGAACTATTTCAGGAAGCATTTGTGAAGGCAAATGCTCGTTCCAGTAAAGTTATTAGAAAATATGTTCCGCTATATCAAGAGTCAGCTATACATACGAGAAAAAAACCGATTTTTCGGGATATTCCAGTTAAGGTGATGGAGGTCATACTAGAACAATGCCAAATTTACGCTCCAGAGATTTATTTTGCAGTAATAGCAGAAATAACAGCGGGGATACGTCCGGGAGAAACTATGAATATGCGTCGTGAAGATAGCTTGTTAGGATGCGGATTGTCCGTAACAATGCGCGGAAGTAGCATTTCGGAGATTTCTATTGACCTACAACAGGAGTTAAAGTTGCGAAGTGACAATGTTGAAGTAGGAAAAATCAAGAAAGAACGAATACAAAAGGTTTATCCGGCCTATATTTCAATATTTTATCAAGCCTATCGGTGGCATCAACAATATATTTCTGGTAAAAAATATGAACATGAATATGGTTCTATGTTTGTAAATCGTAGTGGAAAGGCGTTGACAGTAAAATCATATCGAGAGAAATTTAGTGACTTGATACGTGATAGAGTTTGTCCGGTTTTGCTGAAATCAGATGATGTAGATCAACAGATATTTGCACAGCGATTGCTATCAGAAAAACTATCGCCTCATGCATTGCGGCACTTTTTTACAGTATCACTGGTGCTTCGTGGTGAGGGTATTGCACAGTTGCAGTACTATCGTGGTGATACCTCGCCCGAAAGTGCTTTGTGGTATTTGCAAAACAAAGGGGAACTTACAAAAGTGCTAGGATCAGTTCATAGTGATGTGATTGGTGGGCTGATGCAGATAGGATGTGAAGAAGCAAATGCACGCAACATATAATGTGTTTCGATTTGAAGTGTTGAAGGTATTTCCTGATGCAGAAATATCAGTAGTCCTGCGGCATTATCGCAGATGGCAAAAAATATACAAAGGTTTTTACAGAACATTGACTATGCAATCTGCACGTCAGACTACCCGAGAATATATAGCGGAGTCTTTGCCATCGGCAGATGCAATTACGCTAAAAGATTGTGCAGATCTTTTTAATGTAGCATATTCGGAAAGTAATATTTCAAGGATGCTTAAAAAAAGCAAAATTGAGATTATGGATACGGTGAAAGGCTATTATATTTCTCTTGCTGATTATGAACGAATGAAATCATTAAAAAACTACAGGTCGCTGCGGCTGCTGTTCATGGGCTGTATCAAGGATTGTAAATCACTAAATCAAAACGAAATTGGTCATGGATATGAAGCGTTTAAGAAAGCATGTAAAAGGTATGTTACAGAGATTGAAGAATTGTCGTTTTTACCTGATTGTGACGGAGACGTTTCTTATTACCCACCAGAAGCAGAAAGCTCAATTGACGTGGTTTTTTGTAACTGGATTGCTTTACAGTATTCAGAGCAAGCTGGGTTTTCCGAGGACAGCGTTTCTTTGTCTGATGGAGCAAGGCAATTGGATGTTGGAGCCGACGAACTGCTTTCTTTTATCCGAGAATGTCCGGAAGCATATGTTACAGATGGTTTTGCTGTATGCCCAAAGGTTTCAGCAATAAATGGATGGAGAATTCAACAGGGGAATTCCGTGTGGATCGGAAAAATAGTGGATGAAATCCGAACTGGATACAAAAATATCAATCAAACTGATGGCATGAACGCGGTATTGAATTTCCAAAGCAAAAACCAGTATAAGCTGTTCTATCAGGGGCGTGAAGTAATTGGTCTGTCAGCTCAAAAGTGGTATTACAATAAGAATTCTGAACCCGAGGTGAAAAAACTCGTCTCTCAAGCATTCGATGCACTAAAGATAATGCCTATTGAAAGCTTGAACAAAATTACAGGATTCCCTGTTTCTGTTCTGAAAAAAAAGGCACAACGCGGTTTGATAGATGCTGTAGATATAGATGGAAGATTTCTTATTTCAAGATTGGAATGGAATCGGATTAACGAATTAGCAAAGCAAATTGTTGGGTTGGATGAAGTTATATGCGATCTGCATTGTTCGGCTGATTTCGATTATAATAAGGCACCTTGCAGGAACCATATGTATGATTTTATTATCGAAAATGATGTATGGGGTATCAACCTAATTACTACTGATAGTGTTTGGTACAAGAAAATAGGGAAAAATCTATATTTCATAGATAACACTGACGTAGCACATCTACAGAAACATTTAAAATTGTGGCTGAGGGGCTATAAGGCGTCAAACAGGCAAAAAGTGAAAATTCTAATTGACCAGTACAAAAGCAAGTTCCCCAAAACATGTAAAGCGATATGGGGTTATTTTGGTTCTTTGAAGCTAGGCGGATTGGATGTACAGGACTTATGTGTAAAACAAGCAATTGATTATTTGCTCTCTGTATTACCAGATGAGATTTCAAGGCTGAATGAGTCGGAGATACATGATATTTTGAACGGGTTTAGAGAAGATATGTCATTGGCAGCAAGTGATGCAATTGCTAGTTTTTTATATGATTGCGGTTATATTGCTGGACGGTGTGATTTCAAGTCAACTGGTGTTGCGCAGGATACCAACGCATATACAGCGAAAGAAACGGCGTTAATGGCGTATACCACCTTAAATCCAGATGTATGGATAGAAAAAAATATGCTTGTGATGGCTGCAGAAAACCATAGATATGCAGATTGTTGGTTATTTATCATGTTACATTTTGTAGCTGCATGGCGGTCAACGGATCTAATCCGACTGCCAATACCACAGCTTGCTTATTCTCCGGAAGAAACATTGAGACGCATAAAAGCTGGAAGCTATCCTGATGAAGTAGCACTTCAAATTGAGGCATATCTGGAACGGGCAGTTGAAATCATGGAGATGTGCCCCCATAAAACAGAGCAGCATTCCTATGTGCCTTTGCTGCGCTTATATGTTCCTGAATCGTGCAAGGTACCATTTGGAATTGTGCTATCCATTGCGACAGCTCATTATGAATTGGATTCTAAAACAGATATATTTGTTCGAAGAATCCGAGATATAAGGACAATACATAAATTTTTTGGAAAGGAATTTGCAGACGCCTGTGGTAATAAGGATTTTTCAACGAGGCGTGCAAATAAAGCCTTGCTACAGGGCGTTTATTCGGTTGCAGAAGATCGTGATGGACAACCCAAACCGTATTTACTTGCTGCGCTTATGAGAAGCCACAAAGGGGGATATGCTACGCTTCCTGAAACGACGGAAATATATTTGAAGGATGCAAAGTTTTCAGGGGAGTCACCAGAGTTCATTCTTTATCAGATGCTGGAGCGCGGCATATGTAGCTTTGCGGTAGACCTTCTTTTAATCAAATACTTTGGTAGCTCATATCAGACGCTGCCAATAGTACTACAAACTTCATTGATCAAAACGGTTGGATTATCAGCATATGAGGTGCAATCTATTGAACAAATGATACAGGATGCAGAAAATCAAGCGGTTACGATGGTGCAAAGCATCTTTACCCAAATAGGCCATAACAGTGATGAAAAAATCATAGCGGCTAATATTGTGAATGCTGTGCTTAATGATTGCGGAACAGGTAAAAATAATCAGAGTATTTGTCTGCTGCTAGCCGCTGGTATGAAGTGTCGGTGCCCGATGCGTAGTTTATGTCTTGGCTGTGCATTTGAGATTAGAACTAAATCAACACTTTCATTTTATACGTCTGAGGCGAAACGAATTTCATCCGAATTGCAGAGCATGGTGGAACAGAATTCGCTGGGTTACAAGCGAAATGAATATGCGATGAAACATATTATTTTGCCTGCGATATACGAGATTGCAGTTCATATGGAAAAGTATACTTCAGCTGAAGAATTTATAGAATACAGAAATTTACTAAAGGTGGTGGTCTGATTGGCAGTAACGTCGACTGTGAAATATCCGCAGTATAGTTTTGCAATGGAAATAAGCAAAGCGGATAAGGAAGTAATAAAAAAGTCAAAAGAACTGTTTAGAGCATATTCGAAGAAAGGAGTTATTGTTAATTCATCCTATGAAAATTCAGTATGGTTGATCACCGATGAAACGGAGAGTTGTAGCATTAGTTTTCAAATTGATGAACTGGAATTTTCGCGATTCGCAAAACCGCTTTTAGATTGTTCGTTGTCTGAATATGTTGAAACCATAAAAGTGCTGATAACAGCATCTTTCGGTGCAGATATTAAGACGCTGCAATTCATTTCACGTGGGTGTAGGAAATTGTTGGTAGTTCTGGCTGGCGCAAAAGACATGGCTGTCTTGACGGATAATGCGTATTATCTTCTAGACTTTTTAGAACTTCTACCCGGTGAATCAGTTTATAAGAATACTCTAATTGAAGAACTGTCAGACCTTGCAGAATATACTCAATCCTCAACAAAAGGCGGAAGCAGTCCAAGGAACTTAGCAACCTATCAGACATACTTCTTGTTTACAGACAAATTATATGAGTTTTGGAGTATTGCTTGCCCAGAAGAAAAGCTGTTTTATTTTCCTGTGTACTTATGGTGGAACCTGACATCGATACTGCCCTTGCGCCCGTCCGAATTTATATTGATACCGAGAGATTGTATTGAGCAAAAAGGAACAAAGCATTTCCTTACAATACGGCGAACAAGGCTGAAAGGTGAAAAATTAAAGGCTGAATATGCGATTGAGAAAGATTATGAAAAATGTGTTTATGAGATACCTGAAAATCTGGTGTTTGAAATTGAAAACTATATTAAAGGAACAGCGGTTGGCTATGAATCCGATATTTTCACCTTGTTTAGCTCAGCTTATCACTACCAGTATTTGCAATATGTACGAAGCGATAACAGCAAGCATTTTACTTATGGCAATCTTCGGGATTGCTTGCGATATTTCTATATACGCATTTTAGGAGACAATATGGGCTATACCATTCGGGAAAAGTTGCAGGAGATTGGTTTGCGTGAGTTATACGACCATGAAATTGAGCGTATTTCTTTAGGTGATAGCAGACACGTAGCAATGATTAACCTGATTATTTCAGGTGGGAATCCCGTGATATGTAAAGAATTAGCAGGGCATCGGGACATCAGTATCAGTGCTAATTATTATGCTAACATTAAAAATTTTGTAGAAGTCTTGTCTTTTAGCCGCTATCGCAAGGATGCTCCGAATTATGATATTTCCACATTGCCATATTTGTTGTCAAAAGAAGATATGCCGATTCTGGAAGATGGAGGCAGATGTGCTTCTGAAAAAGTGAAATACAGTGATTATCGGGATTGCCTAACCGCAATCAGTTTAGATGGAAAGCTGCTTCACTGTGAAAGCTGTTGTTTCTATGTAAGACCACGGAATACCCCCAAAATTTCTTTGCAAAACATTATTTTTGCAGAGCAGGAACGGGAAAGTGATTTGCATACGTCCTTTGATTTCCTTCTAAAAGCGGTGGAAACGGTGCGGAAGGGATTGGGGTATCAGGACACAATCCAGAGCGCATTACTGCGCTGCCAATCCAGTGCCTTGCAGTACAGCAATGTTCTGTATCAAAAATACAAATTGGAGAAGGAGTTGCTATGAATAAAGGTGGAAGACCAAGAAAAATAGATACAGCTACCCTTAAAAAGATAGCTATTGACTATTATATACGGGAAAAAGATTGTAATAGTGATTGCCTGTGTAAGAAAGGGATCTATTCATCATTAGCAGAATATGCCAATAGACAAGGGCATAATTGTGCGCCTACAGATTTTAGCCGTTGTAAAGAGCTACGTGAATGGTTGACTGCTCAAGTTGAAGTCGCTGCGCAAAAGGCTGAAACGGATGAAATTTCTCAAACAGGTTTTGTCCCTATAGATATGGATTATTTATCCCGGCTAGATTTTACAGTGGAAAAGCAGAAAAAATATCTATTGGAACGTGATGCATATTATCAGTCAGTGCAAACTAAAGCAGCAAAGGCAGTGGAGGCATATGTTCAGCTTCAACAGCAGAATGACGAGCTGCGAAAACGGGTATTGCAGGAAAGCCGTACAAGGGAGTCACAGGAAGAAGCATCTGCTGATATGATACAGGAAAACAGAGCTTTAAAAAAAGAAAATGCTTATTACCGGACATATATTAAGGAAAATATTAATCCGAAAATGGCAGAAACGGTGCTTGCTGGTAATGGAATATCAACTGCATTTACAAATAAAGAACCAGCAATGATAACAATGTCGGAATTTATAGGGCAAGATGTTGCAGAAAATAAAAATATTGATTTTCTGACTAAGATTGGAGCGATAGTCTATGGACAGAAAAAAGTTTGATGTAAAAGATTCTCTACTATTGAGAAATCCAGAGTTAGCGGCTGAATGGGATTATGAGAAAAATGGAGAGTTAAAGCCACATGAAGTTTTAATGTATTCAAAGAAAAAAGTATTTTGGAAATGCAAAATTTGTGGTCAAGGCTGGCTTGCAGTAATTTGTAACAGATCTAATGGGAATGGATGTCCCTATTGTGCTGGAAATAAGGTATTGGTGGGCGTTAATGATCTTAAAACACTATATCCTCATATAGCCGCACAGTGGGACTTTAAGCAAAATGGTGAAATAAAGCCTAGTGATTTTAAGGCAAAATCTAACAAAGCAGTTTATTGGATATGTGATAAATGTAATCAAGCATGGTTGGCAAGGATAACTACTCGAACACGAGGAACTGGTTGCCCTTATTGCAGTGGACAAAAAGTTTTAGAAGGGGTTAATGATCTTGCAACACTATATCCTCATATAGCGGCACAGTGGGATTTTAAGCAAAACGGTAGAATAAAATCAACCAATATAGCGGCCAAGTCCAGCAAAGCGATGTATTGGATATGTGATAAATGTAATCAATCATGGTTGGCAAGAATTTATAGTCGGACACAAGGCTCTGGTTGCCCCTATTGTAGTGGTAGGAAAGCAATAGAGGGTGTTAATGACCTCAAAACAGTATACTCTCATATAGCGACACAGTGGGATTATGAAAAAAATGGGAAAAATAGACCATCTGATTTTTTGGCGAAATCTAACAAAGAAGTTTATTGGATATGCGGAAAATGCAATCAATCATGGTTGGCAATGATTTGCAGTCGAACACAAGGCACTGGGTGCCCTTATTGTAGTAGTAAAATAACATTAGAGGGGGTCAATGATCTTAAGACACTATACCCTCATATATCAGCACAGTGGGATTATAGTCGAAATGGTGAGATAAAACCTACCAGTGTTACGGCTAATTCAGCAAAAGAGGTTTATTGGAAATGTGATATTTGTAATCAATCATGGATAGCAAAAATATATAATCGAACAAGAGGCACTGGTTGCCCTTATTGCAGTAGCAAAAAAACATTAGAAGGAGTTAATGATCTTAAAACATTAAATCCTTATATAGCAGCTCAATGGGACTATGCAAATAACAGAAATTTACTGCCATCCCAATTAACAGAGTTTTCTAGTAAAAAAGTGTTTTGGATTTGTGACAAATGTGGAAATAGATGGAGGTCAACGATATCGAATCGAGTACTAGGCAAGGGTTGTCCAGAATGCTATGGATATAAGAAGACGGTGAGTAAAAATGTATAAAAAGCATCCACATCTCAGTTTATTAACGGAATTTCCTGAAATCGCTTCTGAATGGAACTATGAGGTTAATAGCAAAAAGCCAGATGAAGTTTATCCTCACAGTGATATGTACGCATGGTGGACGTGTCCTTTGGGGCATAATTATAGAACAAGAATAAGTAATAGAACTTCCATAAATCACACAGGCTGTCCTTATTGTGCAGGAACAAAGGCATTGATTGGATTTAATGATTTAGTAACTACCTTTCCGGCAATTGCAAAGGAATGGAACTATAAGAAGAATGAAGACTTAACACCGCAGGAAGTCACCCAACGATGTAATAAGCGCATCTGGTGGGTTTGTAAAAGGGGGCATGAGTGGCAAACCAGCATTAACAATCGGACTACCTCGGGTAATCAATGCCCTTATTGTGTTGGGAAAATACCTATTATTGGGGAAACGGATTTAGCTACAGTGGCTCCCTTGGTTGCAGCGCAGTGGCATCTGAATAAAAACGAAAAAATGAAACCAACAGATGTGACAGCTTTTAGCAACAAATATGTATGGTGGTGTTGTGATTATGGGCATGAATGGAGAACAAAAATATACCATCGTACTACTGGTCATGGTTGTCCATATTGTAGTGGGCAAAAAGTAATTGCAGGTTCTAATGATTTAGCGAGAATCAATCCGATTTTAGCGGCTGAATGGGATTACGAAGCAAATTATCCTGACACTCCAAGCGATGTTGCCGCCTATTCTCATCACCGCCATTATTGGATATGCCGATTTGGACATAGCTGGGAAGCAACTGTCATCACCCGCAGCAATGGTTGTGGCTGTCCTATTTGCAGTGGAAAGAAAGTTATTTCTGGAATAAATGATTTGGAAACCGTATATCCTAATATTGCAAAAGAATGGCATCCAACTTGGAATGGAGATTTAACTCCTTTGCAGGTTGCACCACATAGCAATAAAAATGTCTGGTGGATATGCGAAAATGGACATGAATGGAAAACAAAAATTAACAACCGTTCAAATGGAACAGGCTGTCCATACTGTAATCAAAACCGGTTGATTCCAGAAAAGACAAGTTTGGCAATTGTAAATCCTGTGCTGGCTTCGCAATGGAATGAAGAAAAGAATAATGAGAGAACAACATGGAATACTTCGGCTTTTTGTAATGATAAGGTCTGGTGGCGTTGTGTTGAAGGACATGAGTGGGAAGCAACAGTATCAAGCAGAAGTAATGGAAAGAGCTGTCCTTATTGTAGCGGACGAAAGCCGATCAAGGGAAAAACTGATTTGGCGACACAAATGTCTCATTTGCTTCCGCAGTGGAATTGGGAGAAGAATGGAGATATAACTCCATCTACTGTGGCTGTGTACAGCAACAGTAAGGCTTGGTGGATATGTAAGCAGGGACATGAATGGCAAGCAACAATAGCATCAAGAAGCTACGGAAGTGGCTGTCCTGCCTGTTTAGGGCTAAGGAGAAAAAAAGAAAAGCTGGTATAAACTGACCACCTTCTTTCTGTGCTTCGCAGACTGCTGAGCTATAATAATATAAGAGATAAAATCCATATATGCATTAGAACATCGTTTCCTGATGAACGAAGCGACTGTTATTACAAATGAGTGGGAATAGAGTTAAAGAGCGAAAAACCCTTGTAAATACAGGAGTTTTCGCTCTTTAACTCTATTGGTTGCAACCATTTTGCAACCAATATTTGATCCAGTGTTTCAAATGGACGATTATACATTAAAATAACATTTTTATGACCAAAATGTAAGTCGGAAGTAAAATATACCATTTTATCACCCCCTAATCTTCAGCATACCAAGCTGTTTTATTAATTCATTTAGATGTGGAAGCTTTCTTTGCACGTACTCTGGACTATGAGCTTTCAGATCGCTTAATTGATGTAAAAAAAGCAATTCCATTATCATAGTTCCTGCTTCTTTCGCATCTATTGGTTGGTATGCATTTGCTGACTTTTCAAGACTTTCAATAAACTCATTTCCGAGCTGCATTATAGTTTCAATAATCTTGATATAATCATTCTCTACTTTTAAATCATGATAGATTATCAGAATAGAAACAAGCACTTTAGTTGGATAATCAAATCTCAGTCTAGTCATTACTGCCTCAGCGATGACCGCACTCGCCTCCTGATGCTGCCAGAAATGGTCATAACCGTCATCACCTTTTACTTTTTTAGAAACCTTACCTAGATCATGAAAGAGGGCAGTTAGCCTGAGTATTCTATCATTGGGCAGTCCATTAACTACCTTTATAGTATGGTCATAAACATCTGAGTCATGAGCCGGATGATTCTGTTTACAGCACTTAGCTGCCAATAATTCTGGAACCAACTGCGAAATTATTGTTTCATCTAAGACACCCATCAAGGCATTTGTTAGCTCCTTTACCTTTCCCTCATCGAGCGCACTATCTCTAAGCGTATAGAGCAGTTCATTTCCCCTCATTCACATTCCCCCTTTCGGATGTACTCTTGAACATCGCTATGCACTAAACGCAGATTTTTCAATGGGGCATAATTAGTAATCTCATTATGCTTCAAAACAAACGGCGCAAATAGTATTTTTCGAATTTCTCGAATATCTTTAATACGATTATGTGTCAAGTTGATTTCTGTTTTACATCCGTTATATACAGCTTTTTAACATGTCCTTATACAATATCCAATTTATGATATTCCCATTTCTCAATGCAGTCAAAATTCATGATTAATATGCTTTCACAATCCCAACTATTTAAGTTATATTGAGGTTTATTGTGAGGTAGTCTTGTTTTATATTGACCTTCATCAGTGAGATATATTACATCAAAAACAGTTGATGCTTTTTCAAAATCTAATGATTTCCACAAACTTGCTATGTTATTTGTGACTTCTCCTGCAATATCAAACAATTGAATTAAGTCTTTTTGGCTATTAATCACAAAAAATTTAGTGGCATCTTTGATATCAAGAATAACGGAATCGTTTGTGA
>JAQZAZ010000316.1 GCA_029239355.1 Sphingobacterium sp. | reverse complement strand
GTTTGGTATATTTGGTATAATTCTTGTTAACGGAGATGGTCAAATTGGATGAACTTGTTAATTGGGCTTATAAAAACAGTTATAGAATCTCTTGGGGACATACTGGTCATTTAATTGACGCCTATAACGAGTTTGACAAGAAATCTCAGTCCGGTGAATTTAATGATATTCAAACTAGTATTTTTCAGAATTGGGGTTCATTCCATCAGTTAAATGAGGATGAAATGAGTACGATTATTCTTATTGCAACATCAACTAGCGGGAAGACCAGAAAGATTATATTCGATTGTAATGGCATAAAGATTAATACTTTAGTACCTCCGTGGTATAGTTATGATGAAGAAGAAAAATGCAGCAATACTATAAATGAAAATTTATCTAATTTTTTAAGTGAATATGGTTATAAAACAAGAAAATTGTTAGGGCCTTATAAATATTTGTCTGCAAAACTTGGATTGGGGCGATATGGACGTAACAACCTCGTTTATGTAGATGGACTAGGGAGCTATGCCAGAATTGCAGGGTTTATCACAAATGCAGAGTTAACGCCCAATCGTTATCCTGAGATCAATTCAGATCGTTTAGTTTTAGAAAATTGCTCAACCTGTACATCTTGTATGAGGAAATGCCCAACTCAGGCTATTGATAATGATCAATTTTTATTGCATGTTGATAGATGTCTTTCTTATCATAGTGAACTAATAGATGCAGGAATTGAATTTAGTAAATATGCAGAGCAAGATTGTTTGGTAGGTTGTCTAAATTGTCAAGATGTATGTCCGTATAATAATGGTTTTACAGCAGCTGAAAATATATCATTAGTCAGCTTTAATCGTGAGGAAACAAGCTATATTGTTGGCGAATACAACCAAGACATACAGATAATTGAGAAAGTCGTAGAGAAAAAGCTGGAAAAAGTAGGCTTATCAAGACACAAAAGCTATATTGTTCGCAATTTACGGGTTCATATAAATAGTAAGATAACTGGAAGATAATATTCTATTAACAGACCACTCCGAAGCAGGGCAACTTTATGCAAATATTGTACACTCGGCTATGTTAAAAAGATGTTGAAAACAGATTTTCAGAATTTTTAAAAGCAATTGGGGGATTTAAGTGAGTAGCTCAATTAAAATAGGAATAATTGGAGATCTTGATTTGGAACGTCCATCACACAAGGCGACAAATGAAGCATTAAGTCATTGTGCAGATTACTTAAAAATTAATTTAAAACTACAATGGTTACCTACCGAATTATTAGCAAGAGATACAGATAAGAGTATTAGCAATTTTGATGGGCTTTGGTGTGCACCAGGAAGTCCTTATATAAGTATGAAGGGAGCAATACAAGCAATTCAATTTGCAAGAGAAAATGATTATCCTTTTATTGGAACCTGTGGAGGATTTCAGCATGCAGTTATTGAATATGCTCAAAATAAATTAGGCATAAATGATGTACAACATCCAGAATATGATCCCAGTGCTTCAAATCTTTTTATTACTGCTCTGTCATGCTCTCTGATTGGAGAGACACGAAAAATTTTTATCAATAAAAACTCAATGATTTACAAATTCTATAACAAAACAGAAGTTGAAGAACGCTACAATTGCAATTTTGGACTTAATCCTATTTATCAAACATTAATAGATGAAACCGGTTTTAAAGTGGCGGGAACAGATGAGAAAGGTGAAGCAAGAATACTTGAATTACCTCAGAATAAATTTTTTATTGCTACACTATTCCAACCACAGCTAAGCTCATTGCCGACAAATCCTCATAAGCTTATTGCAGCATATTTGACTTGCTCAAAAGAATTTCATATTTCTAAACAGTTATCGTAATATTTAATTTTAAGGGTATCTATTGCATAAAAAAAATCTTTTACTATGTCGGCGCTGACATAAATGCCCGAATGCTGATGGAATACTAACACGATTTTAATATGATTAAAATCGTGTTAGTATCGTCCCTTAACCGACTTAACTAATATTCCGTTGGCGGTTCAAGCTAGAAAAATAATTATCCCTACAGTTTAAAAACTGTAGGGAATTTTTGTTAGTAAGGCTATCGGATTCTATTTTGCGGTCAACCATTGCAGATGGTCTGAATCAATATCATTTATCCATTGATCAGGCAGCTCGTGATCACAAACAACCATATCAAAATCTTTAAGAGATGCGAAGCTATACAAATGGTGAACATTCATTTTGCTGGAGTCGGCGACTAAAATACTGAGATCGGATTTTTCTACAAGCAACTTAGAAAGCCGGATGTGTTCCTCCATAAAGGTACTAATATTTGCGGGAGAAAAACCGGCGCAAGACAAAAAGGCCTTATTAACCGATAGTTTCGCCAGCATATCTTCAGCAAAAAAGCCACTTGTTGCCATCGAGGCAGCGGTAGTATCCCCGCCAACAACGATCACCTTGCCATCAAACGTTCCTTCTTTGCTGCAATTCAGCAAGCTAAAGGCAATCGGTAAAGAATTAGTAATGACAAATAAATTTTTCTTCGTTAGAAGAT
>JAQZAZ010000315.1 GCA_029239355.1 Sphingobacterium sp. | reverse complement strand
GATAGAATTTACGTTTAGTTTTAACGTTTGAGTGAGAAACGTTATTTCCTGTTAACGCCGCTTTGCCTGTTAAATCACAAATTCTTGACATGATATTATCTTTTTTGTTGTCTTTATTACAATATGTTAATCCTTGCACTCTCTGCAAAGAGTTTGCAAATATCTATATTATTTTTTAGATAAGCAACAACATTATAGGAATTATTTTTAAAAATAGTTCTGCACAGGAACGGTATGGGCAAAAATAAAGCATTTTATTGTATTATATTTGCTCTGTAAACAAAAATAGTTTTCAACAATTCACATTTATGAACAAATATCTTCGCAAGGGCCTAAGAGAAATAATCATCGGCACGTTGTTCGTTATCCTAGGTTATTACCTCATGGAGCAACGATCTACCTGGTACAAGTTAGCCATGATCATCGGAGTTATTACATTCAGTATTGGTTTCCTCACATTAATCTATCGAATGATTCGAAAAGTGGACCGCAATGCAATTATTGAAATGCGCGAAGAGGCTCATAAGGAGGAAATTCATAAAAAAGAAAAGGAAGGGGATGCTGAAAAAAACTAGAGGTATCGTCTTAAAAACAACGAATTATTCGGAAAGTAGTCTCGTTGCACAGATATATACCGAATCCTTTGGTATGCAATCGTACCTCATTGCTGGCGCACGTAAGCCAAAGGCTAAAATCAAAGCCAATATCTTACAACCGTTGCATCTACTTGAAATTATTGCAACTCATAAGGATAACGGATCATTACAACGTATTTCCGAAGCCCGACAAACGCCAGTATTACAGGAAATACCTTACGATATTATAAAAAGCTCGCTTGCCCTGTTCTTAAATGAAATCCTGTACAAAATATTGAAAGAACAGGAAAGTGATCCTTATTTATTTGAATTCATCCATCAGTCTATCCGATGGTTAGATGAAACTCATTTAAATCTCGCCAATTTTCATCTGGTATTTCTAATCAAACTGACGCGCTTTCTTGGGTTTTACCCAACGGTCTCCAAACGAGCTCTTCCTTATTTTAACCTACACGAAGCAACGTTTTCAAATCTACTTCCGGAACATCCATTCGTGCTTCAGGAACCCCACACGTCAATTTTTCGAAGCCTAACCGAAGCTGAATATTCAAATTGTGACCGTATCAGAATGTCAAGTACAGACAGGCAATTTTTATTGGAAAAATTACTGGATTTCTACCGCCTTCACCGCACAAATTTTAGGGAAATAAAATCGCTGTATATCCTGGAGGAAATCTTTCGGTAGTACCGCATTGCCGCCATTTGAAGTTCTGTGCCGGCAAAATATAAATGTGTCACTCCGGAGTACTAGTAGTTACACTATCAACAACCTGTAAATGAATAACTAAGCTCAGATTTCTTTTTACACTAGGATTAAATTGTTTACATTAGCATTCTCATAATAATTGTTTCATCAGATAAATTCTTGGTACATTTATTGTAACAGAATTGTGTTAACAATTGATTTACTAACACATATTTTCACCTAAAAATTTTAAAATTATATGGAAATTAAAGATTGGTTTTTAAAAGTTGTAAGAGATAACTATGCAAACTTTAATGGGCGTGCCCGTCGGAAAGAGTACTGGATGTTTGTTTTGGCAAATCTTCTCATCGGGGTCGTATTCGGTATACTAGGCCAAATCGCAAGTTTATTTTCTTATATCTCTGGTCTAATAAGTTTAGCATTGCTTATTCCGAGCATTGCTGTTGCTGTACGGAGACTACATGATACGAATAAATCTGGCTGGTTTTTATTATTGGCACTTATACCATTTGTCAATTTATACTTGATTTACTTGTTGGTTATAGAAGGAGATAAAGGCCCCAATCAATATGGTCCGGATCCAAAAGCTGAGGAAAATGGGATAAATCACCCATTCAATCAACCACAAGATCCATTTGGCTCTACACAATCGAAGGACCCATTTGGAAGTTCACAGCCTGCACAAAATACGGGGAACAATGATCCGTTTGGAAATTCACAAACGCCACCTGCACCTTCGACACCACCTGCAGATAAAGATCCATTTGCATAGATCGTTCTGAATAGCAGAAAAAGAGGCTTTATTTAAATAAAGCCTCTTTTTCTGCTATTCCTTTTTTAGACTGCAAAATTCTTTGCAAAAGCGAAAAATGGTTGCGATCAATGTCTATGTTTCCTTTTCTTCTGTTGTCCCGGAGCAAAATCTTTAGCTGATTGTTCTCCATAATATTTTTTCGCCTGACCTGGAGGCATACCTTTTGGTCCACGCCCATGTCTATGCCCATGATGGGTGGAATAACATGCGGACATTGAAATTGCCATCACCACAGAAAGGATCACTATTAAAGTACGTTTCATGTTAAACTATCTATTTGAAACATTTATGCAATTATCAGTCCAAATTTTTATTTCAATAAAAAAGCCCATGCTTATCGCATAGGCCTTTTCACAATAAATATATCTTGAATCTAATTAGATAACTCTTACATTTACCGCATTAAGACCTTTACGGCCTTGTTCAACTTCGTAAG
>JAQZAZ010000139.1 GCA_029239355.1 Sphingobacterium sp. | reverse complement strand
GAATTTATTTTTGCATTAAACGCCGTTTGCAGCGGTATCAATGAATATCATGACACAATATCAAACATTGCTGTACTATTGTTACAGCCCTATCGAAAACGCAGAACAATTTGCGGCTGATCACCTTGAATTTTGTAAATCACTTGACTTAGTAGGACGTATTATCGTCGCCGATGAAGGCTTGAATGGCACTGTTTCGGGTACGACTGCAGCATGTCAGCAGTATATGGATGCAATTTATGCGGATGGTCGTTTTAACAAAACAGAATTTAAGATCGATAACGTTGATGAACCATCATTTATTAAAATGCATTGCCGTTATAAGGCTGAAATCGTTCACTCTGGGCTAAGAGATCCGAAAGAAATCGATCCTAACCGCCAAACGGGCGTTCATTTGGAGCCGAAAGATTTCCTGGCGATGAAAGATCAGGAGGATGTGGTTGTATTGGACGTGCGTTCAAACTACGAGCATAATGTCGGCCGTTTTAAAAATGCGGTGACTTTGGACATTGACAATTTCCGCGAGTTTCCAGAAAAAATCAAAGAACTGGAACAGTATAGAGGAAAAAAAATATTGACCTATTGTACAGGCGGGATCAAATGTGAGAAAGCCTCAGCCCTATTATTAAAAGAAGGATTTGAAGATGTCTACCAACTGCATGGTGGAATCATTAAATATGGCAAAGAAGCGGGTGGCGAAGATTTTGAAGGCCAGTGTTATGTCTTTGACAATCGTGTCACGGTCGATGTTAACTCGGTCAACCCATCTGTGGTATCAACCTGTTTCAATTGTGGTAAACAGACCACCAAGATGATCAACTGTGCCAACCCCGTATGTAATGAGCATTTCACCCAATGCGATGAATGTGGCTGGGAAATGGATGGCTGTTGTTCAGTTGCCTGTAAGGAAAGTCCAAATAAACGGGAATACGATGGAACAGGATACTATGTGAAGGTACCTCAACCAGTCAACGTAGACAAAATCAGCAAGAGAAAACACAAGAATTTTCCTCCTAAGGTGAGGGTCGAAGATTAAGGTTCTTTCTGGCCAATAGAAACAAATACTTTCATAAAAAAGTCGGGAACTGTTCAGTTCCCGACTTTTTTATGCTGTAGATTACTTTACTTAGCAAACATTCCTGCGATTGAATCTAGGATATTTCCTTTGGATTGGCCATCGTTGCTCTTGTCAAAGAAACTTCCAGCCAGACCGCCCAACATATCAGTCATACTACCACCTGTGGAAGCTTGTTGTGTTTCCTGGGCAGGTTCTTCCTGTCCGCCACCTAAAAATGAACCAAGGATTCCCCCTAGCGTACCACCGCCCGCACTTTGCTGTCCGCCACCACCTAAAACAGATCCGATCAGGTCACCAATGCCGCCACCGCTGGACGCCTGTTTTTGCTGACCTAGATATCCCATGACCATAGGCGCGAGTGTTGCCAAAACACCCGTGACCTGCGCTGAACTGATACCAGCTTTATCGGCAATATTCTGTGTCACCACTTCTGTATTTTGCCCAAACATATGGTTGACAATCTTGTTCCCGTCGTCGGATCCGCCCTGACCAAATAAATCACCTATCTTATCGAAGATACCTCCACCGCTATGTTGATCGATCGCTTTGTCGATGTTTTCCGATTGGCCTTTGTTTTTCGCATTGTAATTCAATGCTGCGATCATCAAAGGAACAGCCGCTGCAACAATCCATTTTGCTTTGGATTCACTGACGCCTGTCATTTTAGAAATGGCTTCTATTGCTTTCGAGCCAACTCCTCCTGTAACTAAGTCTGTTAAGTTCATAAGTCTTCGTTTATAGTTATTATGAAGATAACGATTTTTTCTGAAGAGTTTAGAAAATATATCCCAACCACAAAAAGCGCTGTGGAGCATGAACTACACAGGGCTTTTATAGGATCAATTTATAAAATATTGCATTACTCGATCAACTTCGTTGAAAATTCATTTTCAATCTCTTTTAATTGAGACTCTTTTGTTAACGGGACATTGTTCTGAACCCTGGATTTTGTCCATCTTCCAAGGGCCATATTAAATTCACCATTAAATTGGATAAAGGTGTCAGCTGATGGTGATACATATACAAATGCCTTGGTATTATCCCCATTTCTATAAAATGGCTGTTCAGTTAAATTAACAGGATTGACAATATCGTAAAAATCAGTATTAGCAACACGGTAACCAGCAGTAGCATTGGCTAAAGAGCCACCCGTACTCACAAATACTACATCTTCGGGGATTGTTGTTGCTGTCACTTGATTTGTTGAAAAAACAGCTACACCAAAAGCGTTACCACTATTAGCTAACAAATTGCCCGTTTTCGCTCCAAAATCATATCCACCTTTATTTGCATAATCGTAATTCGCAATCCAATGTGCAGCTGATATATCTGTTGATTTCTCGCCAGTAATTAACTTATTTGTCCCCCCCACATAGAAAAACTGACCTTTTTTTACTGAGCCAGCGGTCAGATTGATCTTGTAAGTCCTTAAACCACCTGTAGCCCAGCCATTGGCAGGTACGCCTGTCGGAGTTGAGGCATTTGCATTGTTTGTAGTAACAATGCTGAATGGTATTTTTGAGAAATCGAGATCTTCTGTTGCTAAAAACTGCATGTATTCATAATTTGCATCTGTTGATCCACTAGGATCATTCAGAAGACCTGTTACGATAACCTTAGGGGTTTTGTACTCGGATTTAATCTGAACAAGATCCGATTTTGTCCGCAACGATTGATAGGGAACAAGGCTATCTCCTGACACTTCGTTAAATTGGATCCCCCAATAATTTGCCATTTTATATTGCGGTAAATTTGCCAATGTAGACTTGGGGTTCGTTCTGACTGTAATAAAACCGAAACCGTCATTTATTTTTTGATCTCCAGATAATGTCTGCCCCTCAGTCGGAGTATAGCTAAACCCACCTTTGACAAGAACGACTAAGGTACTTTCATATTTTGTAGGATCTTTCAAGATTTGATCCGCAGTTACACGAAGTGCTGAGTAACGATTATCTTCCGAAATTTTTTGTATTTTATTGCTCGAAAGATCAGTTATCTGAAGTATTCCATTTAAACGCTGTAATCTACCGCCAATCAAATCCACTACAATGGAATCGCCCGGAGAATACTCCTTAGCTTGATCTCCTAATTGAATTGAAATACCACGTAGTAGATCCAATCTTCTACGGTCTTGAAGTACCAATAAACCTTCTGGCAAATTACCTGCACTGTGATCTGAAGTGACAATACCTGTAATTTTCGAGGATCCTCCCAACGTCTCTATACTTAGATTAACAGGAGTTCCTTTAAATATTGTACGCACATCATAAATTCCAATGTAAGAACTAATCTCACCGCCAGGATAATTGGGACTATCTTTTTTACAAGAATTGAAGAAAAATGCTCCAACAATTCCTAGCATTAAAAAAATTATATGTTTTTTCATGTCTTCTTAATTATGGTTTTTGCCACCAAACTTTAGTGTTAATTTCGTCTGGCCCTTGTTGTTGGACAGCAAGTTTATAATTGGTCGGATTAGCCGATTGGACAATCACTGGATAATACATCCGGGCCGGCATTTCTCCATTATTTTGTAATCCTTTGCCTTTAGGTAGTATAGGGTGTCCTGTTCTCCGATATTCATACCATTGTTGCATATCAACCATAAATAATGCCTGATATTTCTGAAAATGAATTTGCTCCATCTTTTCAGCAAAGGATACATTATCCTTCCATTCGCTATCGGATTTTGCTAAATGCTCTTTTGCTGTTACCGCCCACGTTGGTATCCATAATTTTATATTATTCTCAACTCCACTATAAAAATACTCCTCTACATTTCCTTCAATCCACCCCTTTAAGACAGCTTCTGCCTTGATAAATTGCAATTCGGCAAAAGGCATAATCATACCAGTCAACGGTTCGGTCTGCAAGCTATTAACACCATTAT
The DNA here is from genome assembly GCA_029239355.1 of Sphingobacterium sp. Classification (GTDB taxonomy): domain Bacteria; phylum Bacteroidota; class Bacteroidia; order Sphingobacteriales; family Sphingobacteriaceae; genus Sphingobacterium. Next base: position 7,842 of record JAQZAZ010000139.1, on the reverse strand, counting down.
TTTGATCGAACGAATAGAAATAGGACATTTTAGAATAATCTTCTGAGCCTGCTGCATAACCGCTAGGTACCCCTACATAATTCCCTGAAACAGGGGCAATCCCCATTCGATTAATTCCTGATGTCCCATAAGTTGGAATATCAATCCGAGGATCGTTAGTGTCTCTTAAGTAGTCCAAGAAAAATGAACATAACGCCACTGACCTGAAATCCTGTGCACGGGTTGACTTGAATGGTGAAACGTATGCTCCATCGTTCGTCCACCGCAATATTGCAGAGTCATCGTTACTAGCCATAATAGGGTATCGATCTTTTTCAGTAGAAAGGATTGCTTTAATTTTACCTAAGACATAATTCTGATTAGTACTTTTCTTATCGGAAATACGCAGTAATAATCTCAAATATAATGAGTTATTAAACTTCCTCCATTTAGTCAAATCACCTTTATAAATTGGGTCATTAGTAGCATCTATTGTTTCAGTAGACTCTTTTATTTGAAGCAAAGTGTTTGCAGAGTCTAATCGATGCAACATATCAAAATAAATATCTTCTTGTTTATCAAATTTTGGTTCTAATATCAATGAGTCGCCTGCAAGATTAGACTGGGAGTAAGGAATGTCTCCATACATGTCCGTCAAAATAGAATACAGCCACACTTGTCCAATAATCGCAATAGCCTGATAAGATCTATTGAAAGTGACTGGCTCCATCGCCTTTTTATACATTTCCTTGAAGTTCGTGATCTCTGAATAATGTGCACCCCAAATATAGTCTGCCCAACTCCGTCTAAAATCGTAGCGAAATACTTTTCCATCGCCATCACCAATTGAAACTGTAACTTGCATCAGTTCATTGTTAAAAGAACGATTTCTACTCATGTTTGCAGAAACTGAGTTGATAAGTGCATTTGCCATAAATTGATAAGGATACGCATTTTCAGTTTCGTTTGGGTTCGTATTGGTCTCAATAAAATTCTTTGTACAAGATTGCATTAGTCCCGCTACAACAATTACAATTATTATTATTTTAAAATTCTTCATGATTATCAGATGTTAAAAGCCAACAATTAAATTAAACCCATAAGTTCTCGTGGACGGAAATTGAGCAATTTCAAAACCTTTCACAATATCTCCATTATCCAAGGTTCCAAATTCGGGATCAAAAGCAGGCCATTTAGACCAAATAAATAGGTTCCGCCCATACAAGCCCACTGTCAAGCGTTGGAGGCCATATTTCGAGATCATTTTTTTGTTGAAGGAATAGTCCAACCTTGCTTCTCTAAATTTGATAAAATCTGTTGGATAAGTACTCCCCTCAGCATTATCTTGGCCAAAATGTGAACGATAATATTCATCTATATTGGTAGCAATAACATCATTTTTTCGATATGTTCCGTCACCATTATCAATAACACCGTTACCAATAATACCACTATAACGGCCTGGCAAAGTATTTTTAGTTTTACCCTGTTCTGCTAATTTGTAGTGTGTAAGTGAGTGCCCCACACCTCCCCATTGGGTATCAAAAAGAACATTTAAATTGAACCCTTTATAGCCAAATGTATTTCCGAAGCTGATTTTGCCTTTCGGGAGCGTATTACCTAAATATATAATATTACTTGTTAATTTAGCATATCCTGTGGATGGATCATAAATGATCTGACCATCAGGGGCTCTCTCATATCCTATTCCATAAAGATCGCCCATACTTCCACCTTGTTTTGCTACTATTTGTCCTGAACCTACAGATCTATACTGTAGTACTAGTGAGGAATCCGGCAAATCGACGATTTTGTTTTGATTTGCGGTATAAGTGATTAAACTTGACCACCTAAAACCATCTTTTTGATTGATCTGATTTGTATTCACTGACACTTCCACTCCCTGGTTCCGAACCGCTCCCATATTAGTCTTAAATGTTCTATAGCCAGACGAAGGGTCTAAAGAACGATTTAGTTGTTGATTAAAGGTTTTTGAACTATATAGTGCTAAATCGAAGTTAACTTTGCTCTTAAAAAATTTCAGCTCAGTTCCTATTTCATACGACCTTGTTTTTAATGGCTGTAAATCAGGGTTTTTTAACAGACTAGATCCAGTTACAGAACCGGGCAATAATCCATTCCCTCGTTCGTATAACTGTTGCAACATATAAGGATCTTGTCCACCATTTCCGACCTCCGCTACAGAAGCTCGAAGTTTGGCATAATTGATTGCTTTTGGCAATTTCACAACTTCAGAAAGAATAAAACTACCATTTAGTGCAGGATAGATCAAGCCCAATTTTTTTTGTGGATTAACAGGAGTTGCCATTGTACTGTTCCAATCCATCCGTCCAGTAGCATCCAAATAAAGGAAATTTTTATACGATGCTGTGACCATACCATACACACTGTTAGTCACAAACTTATAAAATTTCTGATCTGAAATTACACCATACTTGCTATTCGCTAAATTATATACACCCGGATAGGTCAGTCCATCCGCCGTATATGCCTCCCTTTTATAATCATTATGAAGTGTACTTCCTCCAGCTGTAGCTGAAAATTTAATATCTTTATTTAAATCTTTCTCATATTTTAATAGAAAATCCAGTACAGTTTCCTTTGAAAATAATGACTGTGAACGATAACTACCTTCAGGTAATTTGGTCCCTGAATCATAGGGTCTTTCCTGAGCACGATCTTCAACAAAGAAATCTAAAGATGAACGGACCATTAGACTTAGTTCCTTGTTAAATTGATAATTAGCTGAAGCATTACCTGTAAATGTATTGCGATCATTCCTATTGATAAATTCATAAGATATTGCAAATGGATTTTCAGGATATGAACTAAATGGATATTGGATAGCTTTATCCTCTAGCCCAAGCTTCCAATAATTCCTCAGCCAGTTATAGTCAGCATTAGGTTGCCAAAAAATAAACCAATACATGAGTGATTGATTGCCATATCCAGCTCCGGGCAAATTATCAGACCATCGTCTGTTATAATTAATCTTTGCATTTATTGTTAACTTGTCTGAAATTTTTGAGTTTGCAGACAGCGCAAATGCTGTCTTATCAAACCCTGTATTAGGAGTGATCCATTTATTCCGAACATCAGTATAAGAAAAACGCGCAGATGTTTTTTCCGAACCGCCGTCAATTGTTAATGAATTTGTAAATGTCCTTCCCGTTTGGAAGAACTCTTTACTATTTGAGTATGGTTGCCATAACGTACGTTCCGCACCCTGCGCTTGTGTAAGTGGATCATATTGAAAAAAATACTGACCATCAAATTTAGGTCCATATGCAGAGCTGGTACCACTTGTACTGCTGCCATCTGCTGAACCGCCAAAAGAATAATAATTTGATCCACCTGTACCCTGTCCGTATTCATATTGAAAATCTGGCCAGCGATTGACAGATTCCAATGCTGTATTACTATTAAAAGTAACCCCTAATCCTTTCCCTTTTTTTCCTGACTTTGTAGTAATAATGATAGCCCCGTTTGCCCCGCGTTGACCGTAAAGTGCTGCTGCACCAGGTCCTTTTAGAACGGTAATATTTTCAATATCTTCCGGATTTATATCATCCATACCCGATCCATAGTCAGCAGGCATATTATCAGAACCAGTTCCGTAAACAGACCCGGAAGATCCCCCAACACGTCTACCACTTCCTCCATTTATCACAATCCCATCTACAACGATTAGCGCTCCTGCATCTCCATTTAGATTAGCTTCTCCTCGTAAAATAATCTTGGTGGATCCTACTGGTCCTGCATTCGATCGCATTAAATTAACACCAGCAACTTTGCCAGACAATGCATCCATCCAATTATTAGAAAGTGCTCCCGTCAGATCATCACCTTTCAATACAGTTGCAGAATATCCTAACGCCCGCTCCTCGCGTTTAATCCCCAATGCGGTCACAACAACCTCTTCAAGCGCTTCAGATGTTGGGTTTAACGCAATTTGTAGATTGTTTTGTGCCGATTCGAATGTCTTTGTTTGGGCTTCGTAACCAATCAATTGAAAACGTATTTTTCCACCTACCTCAACGTCCACCTCAAAATTACCATTCCGATCCGTCGTACCTTTTGCCATTCCTCCTGACAGAATAGAAACTGAGGCGAGTGGCTCCTGCGTCTTGCTATCTACAACTTTTCCTTTAATTTTAATCTTCCCCTGATTAAAATTATGTGTGAGCCCGTGACTGTTTTCCATTGGAACAGCCGCCGAAGCTACATCCAGATTGCAAGCAACGATCAACGTTGCAAATAGCACTTTCGAGGATGAGTGCCTTAGATTAATTTGGATAGGGTTAATACTAAACATAGATATTAGTGTAAATTGTTAATTTTCAATTTGGGACAAAAGTATATTCTTAACAAAAAGTTTGTCTTAACTTAATGTTTTCTTTTTGTTAAGAATTGTTTCGAATAACATTTCCTTTAAGAAACATTTTCCCGATTTACATCTTATAAAAATGCTAAAAAATCCATTTAGATAGGAGTTTCACGCATTAGGTCTAAAAAGCACTTACTTTATTTTGGTTATTTATTATTATAGAATCGAAAATAATTAATATTTTATAAAAAACGAAATAAATCGAAATTATTTAAAACAACGAATTAATATAAAAACAAACAATAACTTCGATAAATATAAAGAAGGTAGATGGATATTAATGACACATCCAACTATTGACACAATGTTAACGCTACATCTGCTATCCATTCCCGAGTTAAAATACTGACTTACTTACATCTTTTCTTACTTCATTAATATTTGAGCAAACTTCAAAGCTGTTTACAGTACTTTACAATACGCTAAAATTAAAGCGAATTAACCTCCTCTATGGGAAACAATGGACAAACAACTTTTATAAGCGTTGTTAGGGGTTAATTGAAGAAACGTGTGTCATTAAAAAAGCCCAAACGAAAGTTTGGGCTTTATATTATAATTAAAACTTTGATGCTAGCGTTTTTCAAAGCTCCATTTTACGTAGTTGATATTCTTATCGTCAGCAAGATACTTTTTCTCATAGTAGGTCTTGATCGATAAAACATCATCAACTAAATCCGAGTGATAAAGATCTGTTGTCTCTTTATATTTCTTCAGGTTTTGCAGATCTATTTGCTCAAGAGTATACGCATAGAAGCCATCATTATCTGTCTTTAGATTCATCATACCTTCCGGCTTCATGACAATTTTGTAACGGTCTAAAAATTTAGGGCCTGTCAAGCGTTTCTTTTCGCGACTGTCCTGCGGCTGTGGATCTGGAAAGGTAATCCAAATTTCATCAATTTCATTTTCAGCAAAATGCTCAAGAAGCGTTTCAATCTGTATCCGTAAAAATGCGACATTTCTGATACCATCTTCCAACGCAGTTTTTGCGCCACGCCAGATACGGTTACCTTTAAAATCAATTCCGATAAAGTTCTTTTCCGGAAACAAGCGCGCCAAATTAACTGTATATTCTCCTTTACCGCAGGCAAGTTCCAAAACAACCGGGTTTGTATTTCCAAATTGCTTCTCAGCCCATTTTCCTTTATATTCTTTGCCGGCATCGAGCTGGATGACATTCTCAAAAGTCGCTACTTCGGCAAATTTACGTAGTTTATCCTTTCCCATTTTTTAATTAATATCCCGCAAAAATAACCTTATATTTGCAGGAATCAATAACTTATCGTGGAAAAAGACGCTAAAATTTACGTAGCAGGCCATCGAGGAATGGTCGGATCGGCAATATATCGCAAATTAATACAACTGGGATACAGTAACATCGTGACCCGTACTTCTCAGGAACTAGATTTGCGCAATCAACAAGCAGTTGCTGACTTTTTCAACGAAGAGAAACCTGATTATGTTTTCTTAGCAGCCGCTAAGGTTGGTGGGATTATGGCGAACAACACCTATCGCGCAGATTTCATCTACGAAAATATGGCGATACAGAATAACGTGATTAAATCCTCTTACGACAATGAGGTTACAAAGTTGATGTTTTTAGGTTCAAGCTGCATCTACCCAAAAATGGCACCACAACCTTTAAACGAAGACTTATTGTTGACTGGCACGCTGGAGCCTACGAATGAGCCCTATGCAATAGCCAAAATAGCTGGTATTAAAATGGCGGAAGCTTTTCGTGATCAATATGGCTGCAACTATATATCAGTTATGCCAACTAATCTGTATGGTATCAACGATAACTATCATCCACAAAACTCGCATGTTTTACCAGCCCTGATCCGTAGATTTCATGAAGCAAAGGTAAACAACCTAGATGAAGTGGTTATTTGGGGTACTGGAACTCCCCTCAGGGAATTCCTCTTCTCGGATGATTTGGCTGATGCCTGTGTATTTTTGATGAATAACTATGACGAAAAACAATTTGTCAATATCGGTATAGGCGAAGATCTTAGTATAAAGGATCTCGCAGAACTCATTAAAGAAGTTATAGGATATGAAGGAAACATCTCTTTCGACAGCAGTAAACCTGATGGAACGCCACGGAAATTAATGGATGTATCCAAATTACATGCCTTAGGTTGGAAACATAAAATCAATCTTCGCGAAGGAATTAAATTAGCTTACGAGGATTTTTTGAGTAAAGAAGAGGCAACTTCCTAGTAGGTTTCACTATAGGAAGGAATACCATATTCATTGACTTCATCTTTTATGGTATCATCCCCTTCAATTTGTGAGGCTTTCTTTTTCTTCTTTTTGGGACGGATAAAATTGCTAAGTTTACCTATCAATCCACTGATTTTATCCTGATTGATCTGCCCAACAGCACGTTCAGATAACAGCAACATTAACGCCTTTTTCAGCATTCCTGAGTTTTTCAGAAATAGCCTATTCATTACAAAAGGAACGCCTATGCGCAGGGTTTTTGTCAGCCAATCCGAATCCGGATTGCTACTTTTCGCAAATAATTGCTGAATGATATTGACTCCAGGAATATTATTCTTTAATGAATTGAAAAATCGAACCGGAGCTTCAATTTTATTGTTTAGCAAAGTAAATTGTGTTTTTAAGTAAGCCTCTTGTTCATTTTTGAGCGCCTTCAAACGAGCAATTTCCATCTTAAGCTCCTGTAAGTTACGTATTTTAGTCTGCTTGTTATTCATTTGTAGTCCCTTCTCTATCAAATTGTTCTTTTTTCAATTCTTCCTCTTCTTCTTCGATCTCGTCGTTCCATTTAGCCAAAAAGCGGCGAATAGAAAGATCCATAAATTTCGATTCCAACGCAGGTTCAAAAATCCGGATTACTATAATAACTACCATAAAAATACCTGCCGTTGCCAAGAATCCCAACGAATAACTTCCCAACAATTCACCTAGCCAAAAGCCCAATGCCAGACATAAGAAAAAGACGACAAACAAAGTAAGTATCAATTTGGTTGCATCCACCACCAAACTGGCAATCAGACGTGATGAGCGCTCAATTGTCTTCAGTTTAACAAGCTTAAACTGGGAATCTACGTACTCTTTTGTTTTCTGGAAAGTACCACTAAGTGAAAATTTTTCTTCTTCCATGCATCTTAATTTTATTTAGGCTATCTCAAAAGTCCTATACGAATCTCAATTTCTTTGTATTATTAATATTCAGCCTTTTGAAATAGCCTAATATTCTATGTATCTCCACAAATTGTTCTTAAGAACAGTTTGTCTTTTATGCATGCTCGATGATATCATCATCTACAATTTCCTCGGCTTGGTTTAATTTACCTTTCAAGGTGGAGACAATTTTTTCTTTAAAATCATTCAATTGATCGAATTGTTCTTCAGCTCTCTCACGAATAGCATCACTCAAATCGCTTAATGAATCATTGATCTTATCTCTTGTATCTGATCCTTTG